>JAJZHU010000097.1 GCA_021798375.1 Pseudomonadota bacterium
GCAAGCAGGCCGAAAGCAATCCTTCGCCCTCGATCTCGCAACGCGCTCCCGATAGATCGAGATAACGCACCCGCACCTGGCGGGGCCGCACCACATCGGCATATTGGCCGGGAATGGAAAGACAGCCCTCCTCGCGCACCGCGGTTTCCACTGATTGCGCCACGATTTCCGGGTTGATCAACACCAACGGCTGGCGCCGATCATTGGCTTGCAGATCCATCACGAACATCCGCAATCCATGCCCCACCTGCGGTGCCGCCAGCCCGATGCCGGGGGCGGCATACATGGCGGCCAGCATTCTGGCCGACAGATTGCCGATGGTGTCGTCGTTGCTTGCCACCGGCCGGGCTTTGGCCCGCAGCGCCGGATGAGGAGCGATCAGAATGGGGATGAGGTCCAGGGTATCGGTCATAATGAGCGATTTAGAACAGATTACGGGGGGAATGCTAGGGGTTTGCGTTGTAGGCCACCAGAGATAGCTCTGGCGGATGTTATTCTTTATCGCGCCAAAAGATCTTACAGTCGTCGCGGGGAACCCTTGCTCTTGGGGGCATCCCCTCAATTATGAGAGAACCGCATTTTTGTCCGTCCAACACCAACCTATTTACATCGGGTTGGGTCACCTCAAATTTTTCCAATAAAATATCGGTTATTTCCCAAAATAGGATGAATCTTCTGCTTTGAAGTAATTGTTTGAGATGTTTTTTGGCAAAGGTGATTTGTTCTGTGTGGTGTTTCTCATCATCGTTTGAATGATCAAGTCCAGCCTTGTGCAAAAAATCCGGCTGGCCGGTTCTTGACTCTCTTGTTTGCCCCTTCGTTGCGTGTCGAAGCTCATTCTGTTCATGTAGGGTTTTGCGTTGCACACCCCTAAACTCTATTAGGCCTTTTCGATTGCGAGTTCCATAATACAAGAAAAAATGGGTCGCATCGACCGTTGGCTTAAGAATTTCTAACTTGGGCACGTATTTATAATTACCTGAAATCTTTAATCGATACTGGAAAAGCTCAAGCACCGCTTTGTCGAAACTAAGCTCCTTGTTGAGCTTATTTTGCCAGTCTTTTCCGAGCGGGAGATCATAGGATTTACGAATTTTTTCGTCAGGATGGTCTGGAAATCTACGGATAAAGCTATACATAAAATTATATATAACTTCGTTTGACGGGCGCTTCAGAAAAGAGGAGATTGCATCGAGATCAACGCTCCACCCAGTAGGATCGACAAATGTTAAAACAAAGGTTGATGATGAATTTCCAATCAAATTTGAAATATTAGTAATATTTTCTTCAAATTCTCCCTTTAATGTATCGATTTTGATATCTTTAATTTCTTTGACGGATTTTTCTAGTTCACTATATCGTTCGCTTTTTTCAACAAATATAGCGCGCATTGTGATCTGACGACCCTTTGCGGTAAGCGCTTCCTTTACTTTCCGCAGTTTCGCAATTGCTCGTAGAAAAGATGTGTATTTATAATCCTGTTCGTTAAGTTGCCAGGGGCCTGCGAATCCATCGACGAAAACAAATTCATTATATAACGAATTGGGAGATGCCAATGTATCCCACAATACTCGCTCCAAATAATTTTCTAGAAAATAATGCTTTACCCAGCTTTGTTCGTGCCCTTTATAAGCGTTTGGCAAAATCATCTTTTTTTCTTTGCAAATACATTTTACTCGGCAGCCCAGTTCAGGCTGGGCATTTCATCCCACACTTTACCGTCAATAGTACGCCCTCCGGACTTTGGTCGCAAGCCGCCCCATTGCTTAAAAAAGAACGCAGTGCCAAATTTCTTGCATTGATCGCGAATTTCTCGAACCCACTCTGGTTGCATGGGCCTCGAACGGGGACCGCTCTCGCCGCCGACTATGACCCAATGGATTCCGTTTAGATCTAGCTTGCCAATGGGGCCAATCAACGGTTCAATCGACAAAAACCGGATCGATGCAGATGAATCGCGTAAATGATCGATGCGAGACTTGCGTTTCCCGTCTTCAACCGAGACTCCTAGCCAAATATGCGGTGGCGCGGAGTGTTTGTAACGCCGGTTGATGTAGTCTCGCATACGCGAACTACGTTTGGTGAGAACCTGAAAGGTGTGCCAATCAGCGGATTCCATCACCTGGAATACCTGATCGATGTATTCGGGTGGAACGTCTTTGTGGAACAGATCGCTCATCGAATTCACAAAAATCATCCTTGAACGCCGCCACGTAAGTGGTTGCGTCAGGCGATTCGGGCGTAGAGTAAGATCGAAGCCGCGTTCAAATGGGTGGCCAGCAGTGCCTCGAAAGCGCTCTGAAAACCGTTCTGCATAGCAGTTTTCGCAACCTGGGCTGATCTTGGTACACCCTGTAACCGGGTTCCAAGTCGCATCTGTCCATTCGATTGCTGTTTGATCGCCCATCTTCGTCACCGAACAAATCGTGAATCTATTCTATAGGCGTGGAAATGGCTTCGCATCCAGTCAAAAATTGACGGCGAACGATTTTGGAATAGCGTAAATGACATCCCCCCTTGCATCCGATCCCATCTTCGCCAACATAATAGTCTGACCGGTGCCAATCGTGGGCCGGTTTACTGCTTCGCTCCCAGGAGGAGGCCCAATATGACCGCACGCGTTTTTGCCTCGCCGCTGTTTCTTGGCTTCGATCATCTGGAACAGATGCTCGAACGCGCCGCCAAAACTTCATCGGAAGGTTATCCGCCTTATAATATCGAGCAAATCAGCCCGTCTGTGCTGCGCATTACCCTGGCTGTTGCCGGATTCACCATGGATGATCTGCAGATCACCCAGGAGGACAATCAATTGGTGATCCGTGGCCGCCAAACCGACGACGGCGCCGACCGGGTTTTTTTGCATCGCGGCATCGCGGCCCGGCAATTTCAGCGCGCGTTCGTGATGGCGGAAAACATTGAAGTTCGCGGCGCTTGGTTGGATAATGGCTTGCTGCACATTGAATTATCTCGTCCGCAACCCGAGCCGCGGGTGAGATCCATCCCGATAACACGTCATGTTGCGACAGCTTCGATCAACGGCGGCGTGCGCGTGGTGGACGGTAATCTTTCACGCGATCCCAGTCTTTCACGCGATCCCAGTCTTTCACGCGATCAAGGAGGCACAAAATGAACACCCCACTTCGCGAAACACCGCCGAAAATGGTGATTGATGTTCACCATATCACCGCTCAACAGCTGCAAATGCTGGGGATGAGCCAGATGGCTTATATCAAGCCGGTCAAGACTCAGGATGGTGTGGCCTATGCCATCCACGCCGCCGACGGCACGCCGATGGCGCTTGCCACCGACCCCAACAGCGCGATCGAGGCGATCCACGAACATCAAATGGCTGCGGCTCTGGTTCACTGAATCTATGAAAAAGCTTGTTCTGGCACTGCTTTGCGTTGCACTCGCCGCCCCTGCGTGGGCGGCGAGCGTTACTGTGACGGGAGCATTTGCCCGCGCCACCGCCCCCGGCGCCGATACCGGCGCGGTGTATCTTGGTTTGCAAAGCGACCTGCCTGACACGTTGACCGGCGTCGCCTCCGGCGTGGCATCCGGCGCCATGCTGCATCAAACCACCATGCAGGGCATGGTGATGAGCATGGATATGCTCGACCACATCGATCTGCCTGCCGGTCAAGAAGTAACCCTGGCCCCCGGCGGCAGGCACATCATGCTGGAAGGGCTGAAACAACCCTTGGTCAAAGGCAGCCACATCCCGTTGCATCTGACTTTCGCTCACGCCGCGCCGATGGATATTCTGGTGCCCGTCGCCGGTCTGGCCGCCACCGCGCCCAATGAATAGAGCAATATGCCATCACTTGCTATCACTTGATGGCATGAAATTGCGCGCTAAAACAAAGAGTTAGAGCCTGATGACACAGATAATTCGAGCGAAACCAAAGTCATCAGGCTCCAAACTGGTGCGCCGGCTTGGTTTCGGCCTTGGCGTGTTGGCGTTGCTGGGCCTGGGCCTTGGCATCACCACGATGCTCACCAAAGTATGGACCAGTCCCCAGGCTTCCATTTCGGTCGGCGGGCCGTTCTCGCTGATCGATGAAAACGGCCATCCCATCACCGATCGGGATTTTCGCGGCAAATGGATGCTGGTCTATTTCGGCTATACCCACTGCCCCGATGCCTGTCCCACCGCGTTGAGCCATATCGCCAATGCGCTCGATCAACTGGGGCCTGCCGCCGCCGCCAAGATCGCGCCCATTTTCATCACGGTCGATCCCGCCCGCGATACGCCGCAAGTCATGCGCGAATATGTTGCCGCGTTTGGCCCCGGTATTCGCGGTCTTTCCGGCGGCGCCGCCCAAATCGCCGCCGCGGAGACGCAATATCGCGTCTATGCCGCCAAGCATCCGGAAAAAGATGGCGGATATTCGATGGATCATAGTTCGATCGTTTATGTGATGAACCCGGATGGGGAATTTGTGGCGAGCTTTACCCACGAAACCACCGTAGCGGCGATGGTGGCGAAGTTGCGGGCGCTGGGGGCTTAGTTTCTTAATTAACAAAAGTTTTTTGCTTCTTTTTTTCAAAAAAGAAGTTTCTTCTCTCTCTCACCATCATCGCCACCACCACCGCCATCCCCAGCATCAACACCCAAACCGCCGGACGCGGTGCATAGCCCCAGCGCAGATTGGCCATCAGAATGCGCGGCACGTTGGCATGGGTGGTCAGTGCGAACCACAGGCCCTCCAGGCCGGCGGTGGCAAGCCCGATCGCCACGGCGTAGCCGGCCAGAAACCAGGATTTCCCCCGCCATGCCCGTGGGCACAGCCGCCAGGCCAGCAGCCAGAGCAAAATTCCCATCTGGAGGGTGGCGTGCGGCGAAGTGATTTTGCCCTGCATCATGAAATGCAACGCGCCCGCGGCGGCGGCGGCATAGATCAGGGCGTGCTGCCGCCGCCACCAGACGCCCATGCGCGCGATCATTGCGTCGGTCGAGGTGGCCGCCAGCGATGCAAAGACGAGCCAGGCGACGAGGCCGATGGTCATATAGCTGTGCTTTATGATCTCCGAGGCGACAAATCCCAGACGCCCGTTTTGCAGCGCGATGTAAAACGCGACATGCGCCACCAGATAGCAAAACCCGGCGAGCCCCAACATGCGGCGGATGATGAACAGCCGGGGGGCGCGGAAGATTTCGCGGAACGGGGTGACGGCTAAGCTTGCCAGAATGAAACGCAACGCCCAGTCGCCGCAGGCGTGATTGAGGAAATTGAGGCTGCGTGGCCCGGTCGCGCCCGTGGCCCATTGCGCTCCAAGCAGGATCGCCGGTGCGCAACACACCGCCAGACACAACGCTTTCGTGCGCGAAAAACGTCCGGCGCGGTCATGCCACCACATCGATCAGTTGCCTTTCAGCCCCGCGAAGGGAGAAAACCCCATGCCGCCCAGGTTGGGATGATCCTGCGGCACCTCGAATGCCGCCGGGTCGTCTGAACCTTGGCGCACGGCCACGGCGACCACCTCGGAGCGCGAGCCATCATTGCCCGATGCGCGCACCCGCAGCGGCAACCCATCGCCGGTGATGCATAATTCGGCGCGGCCCTTGGCGGTTGCGGTGGTCCAATCCCGGCACACCAGGCCCGCGTCGCGTTCGGTTCCACCGCGCGTGAAAACCATTGCGTCGCGCCAATTGACATAGGGCGCGAGCAGCGCGGGCATGGGAATATTCATGCTGATCTTGGGTTGTTCCATCACCATCGTGACATGTCTGGCGGGCAGATCCAGCAGCAAATAGCCGGGCTCGCCGGCGAAACTTACCCGCGCCTTTTGCCCGCCGGGCGCGAATAGCACGGTGAAATCGGACGGCAGCATCGATTGGGCATTTTCGATACGATATTCCACCTGCATCGGCGATCCCGGTCCCGCGGGCGGGCGATCCGCCCAGGCAGGTAATGATGCCAGGGCGGCGGCGGCGATTAAAAAACGCTTCATACGCGCGGATCCGGCCGCAAACGTGCGATTTCCGCCATCACTTCATCGGGAGGCAGGTCGTTGCGCCAACGCGGCGGCGATTCCAGCGCCACCACCAGGGCCTGTTTATAATCGTCGCGTGGAATCTCGCGCGCGCCGAAGCGGGCCAGGTGCGGTGTGACGAATTGTGTGTCCAGCAAGTCGAAATCTCCCAATCGCAGGCGTGCCACCAAATGCACCAGCGCCACTTTTGAAGCGTCGGTCGTTTTGCTGAACATGCTCTCGCCAAAAAACGCGCCCCCCAGCGCCACACCATAAAGACCGCCGATCAGCTCGCCGTCGAGTCTTGTTTCCACCGAATGGGCGTATCCTGAAACATGCAAGGCGGTGAACAGGCTTTCGATCTCGGGGTTGATCCAGGTATCCTCGCGCCCTTTGCTGGAGGCGGCACAGCCCCGGATCACGCCGGCGAAATCCTGATCCAGCGTGATTTGAAACCGGCCGGATTGCACGGTGCGCAGCAAACGGCGCGGCAGATGGAAATTGTCGAGCGGAATAATGCCGCGCGCCTCGGGGTCCAGCCAGTACAGCCGTTGCCCTTTGCTGCTTTCGGCCATGGGAAACAACCCGGCGCGATAGGCGCGCAGCAGCAAATCGGGGGTGATGATGAAGCTGCGATTGGACATGCGACGATCATCTGTAAGTGAAAAGCGAATGAAGGATCCACTTGTTCAAAAAGCAGATCCTTCTTCCCTTATCACAATTCAACCAATTGCTTCTACAGACTACCGCGTCGGGCGCGGCGGGGTTTGGCTGTAATCGTAAAAGCCGCGTCCCGTCTTGCGGCCGAGCCAGCCGGCTTCGACATATTTCACCAACAGCGGGCACGGGCGGTATTTGCTGTCGGCCAGGCCTTCGTGCAGCACCTGCATGATCGAAAGACAGGTATCGAGCCCGATGAAATCGGCCAGTTCCAACGGACCCATCGGGTGGTTGGCGCCCAATTTCAACCCGGTATCGATGTCGAGCACCGTGCCGACGCCTTCATACAGCGCGTAAACCGCTTCGTTGATCATCGGGATCAGGATGCGATTGACGATGAAAGCGGGGAAATCCTCGGAAACGGCGGTGGTTTTCCCCAGCTTTGCCGCCAGGACCTGGATGGTCTGAAAGGTTTCTTCGCTGGTGGCGATGCCGCGAATGACCTCGACCAATTTCATCACCGGCACCGGATTCATGAAATGCATGCCGATGAATTGTCCCGGGCGATCGGTGGTGGCGGCCAGGCGGGTGATGGGGATCGAACTGGTGTTCGAGGCGATGATGCAGCTTGGCTTGAGATGCGGCAGGGCGGCTTTGTAGATCGCCATTTTCACCGCTTCTTTTTCGGTCGCGGCTTCGATCACCAGATCGCATTCATTAAAATGCGCGTAATCGGTGTTGATGGCGATCAGGCCCAGTGCCTCGTCGCGCGCGGCTTGGTCGATGGTGCCTTTGGTGACCTGGCGATCGAGCAGTTTGCCGATATTTGCCATCGCCTTGTCCAACGCCGCCGACTGCGCATCCAGCAGACGCACGGAAAGTCCGTGCGTGGCCGCCACTTGCGCGATGCCGCTGCCCATTTGCCCGGCGCCGATCACGCCAACGATTTTGATCTTCGAATCGGTGATCAAGGCGGGATCATAGATCATGATGCAGAGCGCTCCAGTTCGGATTTAAGTTCCGGCAAGGCGACGAATAAATCGGCCACCAAGCCGTAATCGGCTATCTGAAAGATCGGGGCTTCCGGGTCTTTGTTGATGGCGACGATGTATTTGCTGTCTTTCATGCCGGCCAGATGCTGGATCGCGCCAGAAATCCCCACCGCGATGTAAAGATCGGGCGCCACGATTTTGCCCGTCTGCCCCACCTGGAAATCATTCGGCGCGTAACCCGCATCGACCGCCGCGCGCGAAGCGCCGATGGCTGCCTTAAGTGCATCGGCCACCGGTTCCAGCAGCGCGAAATTTTCGCCCGAACCCATGCCGCGGCCACCCGAAATCACCACGCGCGCCGCCGAAAGCTCGGGCCGGTCGCTGTGCGCCACGGCCTGGCTGACAAAGCTCGCGCCACGGCTGGCGGAGCTTGGCGCGGCGATGGATTCGATGCTCGCGGCGCC
>JAJZHU010000098.1 GCA_021798375.1 Pseudomonadota bacterium
ACAGCCGCATCGTGTGGGTGCGTTCCCGGGCGGCGGATTCCACACCGTCGCGGGTTCCTTCGGCGTAAGCCTGTTGGCGTGCTGCTTCCAGATCCTCGGCGCTGAAGCAGGGGGCGATGATGTCTGTCGCCGGTTCTTGCCTGGTGACGGGGCTGATGTTGGGTTCATCGAAATCTTCGATGTACAACACGCCGCGGCGCAACGCGGGATGTTCGACGATCAATAGAGCATCTCCTCATCCTTGCCTTCGCTGATTTCAATCTGGCCTTGGGCGGCAAGATCTTTGGCCATCGCAACGATCGACGCCTGGGCTTCATCGACCTCGCGCAACTTTACCGGCCCGAGCGCCTCGATATCGTCGCGCAGCATTTTCCCCGCGCGTTCCGACAGGTTTTTAAAGAACAGATCGCGGACTTTTTCCGATGCGCCCTTGAGTGCGAGCGGAAGCTTGTCTTTTTCGACCGAACGCAGCAGCACCTGGATGGCCTGGCTGGTCAGGCGGCCCAGATCATCGAATGTGAACATCAGGGATTTTATTCGTTCCGCCGCTTCACGGTTGCGTTCCTCAAGCGCGCTGATAAAGCGGGCTTCGGCCGGGCGGTCGAGATTATTGAATATCTCGGCCATCATTTCGTGGGCATCGCGGCGTGCCGAGCGTGCCAGGTTCGACATGAACTCGGCGCGCAGGGTTTTCTCCACGCCGTCCAATACGTCTTTTTGGATCGATTCCATGCGCAACATCCGCATCACCACTTCCATGGCGAATCCTTCCGGCAGTAACCCCAACACGCGGGCGGCGTGATCGGGGCGGATTTTGGAAAGTACCACAGCGACGGTTTGCGGATATTCGTTTTTCAGATAATTCGCCAATACCGCTTCATTGACGTTGCCCAGCTTGTCCCACATCGTGCGCCCGGCGGGGCCGCGGATTTCTTCCATTATTTGCGAGGCGCGTTCGCGCGGCAGCGATTTTTGCAGCAGCCGTTCGGTGCTTTCGTAAGAGCCGACCAGATTGCCCGTGCTGCCGATATTTTCGCCAAATTCGGTGCATAGACGTTCGACCATATCGGCGCGGATCGAACCCAGACGCGCCATGGCCGACGAGACTTCCTTGATTTCGTCTTCGTGCATTAAATTAAACATGCGCCCGCATTGTTCCTCGCCCAGCGCCAGCATCAATATGGCGGCTTTTTGGGTGCCGGAGAGCGTGCGGTAGTCATCCATTTTTTGCATCGCTAATTTTGCTCCGTCATGATCCAGCTGCGGATGATGGAAAGTGTCGCGTCGGGGTCCTTGTCGACCAGATTCGACAGGCGGCGGATGGAGGATGCGCGCAACTGGCCTTCGATGTTTTGCACGGTGACGAATTCCTGGTCGTCGTGCCCGGCGTCGGGGCTGGACAGCGCCAATATGTCGCCCCCGGTGCCGGCCGATCGGCCCAGCAGGGCCGTTTGTGGATCGGCGCCGATTTGTGCCGTGCCCGCCGCTGTCTGGCCCGGCGTGGCGGAGAGTTTCAACAAGGTCGGGCGCACCACGAACGCGAGGCCAGCCAGGCTGAGCACACCGATCAGGCCGGTTTCGGCGATGCGCATCAGATCGGTCTTTTCGATCGGCAACCCCAGGATTTGCGGTGGATTTACCGTGGCTGCCGCTTCGACGAGGAAGGGCATCGAGATCACTTCGACTTTGTCGCCGCGCGAAGCGTCGAAGCCGATGGCGGTTTTCACCAGATTGGTGATATCTGCGATTTGGGCGGCGGGCAGCGGTTGCCAGTTTGGCTTGCCGTTCACGGTGGTGGTGGTGCCATCCACCATCACGGCCAGGCTGATGCGTTTGATTTGCGGCTGATCATGCACCAACGTCGAGACGGTTTTGCCGATCTCGAAATTGGTGGTTTCTTCTTGATGCTGTTCGTTGCTGCCGCTGCCCGTGGGGGCGGCGGCATTGGCGTTGGGCAGATTATTTTGCACCGATACGGTCTGCGCGGCGTCGGTGGTTTTATTGTTGGTGGTCACGGTTTGCGTGCTGCGCGCCACTTGCTGGTCGGGGTCGTATTTTTCGATGGTTTCCTGGCTGTGGTCGAAATTCATCTCGACGTTGGCGGTGGCGCGGACCCGATCGGGGCCAAGTGTGCGGCCGAGCATTTCCTCCACCGCTTGCGACAGGCGCGCTTCCAAGGCGCTTTTGACTTCATTGGCGCTTTGGGCCGATGCGATCCCATCGAGCGGTTCACCGGCGCGGGCCAGCAGATTGCCCGCGCTATCGACGATCGCCACATTTTGCGCCTTGAGCCCCGGCACGGCGGCGGCGACCAGATTGAGAATGGCGCGCACGCTTTCGCGATCGACCGAGCCAGCACCTTTGGTGGTCAGCAACACGCTGGCCGAGGCTTCTTGTTGATCGCGGGAGAAGGGTTCGCGCGTGGCCAGGACCAGATTGACGCGGGCCGAGCGGATGCCCGCGATCAGGTCGATGGTGCGGGCGATCTCGCCTTCAAGCGCGCGGGTTTGATTGATATTTTGCTGGAATTGCGATTCCGACAGCAGATCGGTCGATTTGTCGAAGATTTCCCATCCCACGGTGCCGCCCGAGGGCAGATCGGCCTTGGCCAGCGCCAGGCGCGCGGCGTCGAGCTGGTCGGAGGGGACCAGAATGCGGGTGCCGTTCTGATCGGTGTCATGGGCGATTTTGGCCGCATTCAGTTGATCGATCATCGCGGCGGCGTCTTTGAGATCGAGATCGCCGTAAAGCGGTGTCATCGGCGCGCCGCCGCTGTGGGTGGCCAGCACGCCCAGGGTGGCGAACATGCCGATGGCGACCGCCAGCATGGCGACAAGGCGCATCGGGCCCAGCGATTTTAGACCTGCCAACAAGCCGTTCATGGCTGGTTTTGCTCCGCTGTGTTGAAGGGCCGCGCCGGTTGATACGGGGCGGGAGACGTTTTGTCTGGGGCTAGATTGCAAGCAGAGGGGTTAGAGGATGGTTAAGACGAGGCGGCAGTAATTGCCGGGTGGTTCGGGTCGCCTTGCCTGCGTGGGCAAGAATGCTTACATGGCAGGCATGGATGGGACCGAATCTGCACCGATCGCGCATCAGCATGTCCGTTTCACTGGCGGGCTGACGCTGGAATGTGGCGTCACGCTGCCCGATCTGGTGGTGGCTTATCGCTGCTACGGCAGGCTGAACGCCGCGCGCAGCAATGCGGTGTTGATCTGTCATGCGCTGACAGGAGATCAATATGTGATCGAGCGGCATCCGCTCACCGGCCGGGGCGGCTGGTGGGAAAATGTCGTGGGGCCGGGCCTTACCATCGATACCGACCGGTTTTTTGTGATTTGCGCCAATGTGTTGGGCGGCTGCATGGGCTCGACCGGGCCGATGAGTCCGAAAGGCGACGATCCGAACGATCTATGGGGCACGGATTTTCCGCCGATCACCATCCGCGATATGGTGCGGGCACAGAAAAAATTGATCGATCATCTGGGCATCGAACGCCTGTTCGCGGTCACCGGCGGCTCGATGGGCGGGATGCAGGTGTTGGAATGGGCGGCGACCTATCCCGATCACGTCTATGCCGCCGTACCGATCGCCACGGCGCCGCTGCATTCGGCGCAGAACATCGCCTTTAACGAGGTGGGGCGGCAGGCGATCACGTCGGATCCCGCCTATGCCGGCGGGCTTTATTGGCGGCAAGGCACGGTGCCGGAACGCGGTCTGGCGATCGCGCGGATGATGGCGCACATCACCTATCTTTCCGAAACGGCGCTCACGCGCAAATTCGGCCGGCGGTTGCGCACCGGCACGGCGGTAAGTTTCGCGGGTGACACCTTCGAGGTGGAAAGTTATTTGCAGCATCAGGGCAGCACGTTCGTGCGGCGTTTCGATGCCAATTCCTATCTCACCATCACCCGGGCGATGGATTATTTCGATCTGGCCGCCGAATATGACGATGATCTGGCGCGCGCGTTTTCGGGCACCAAAACGCGCTTTTGCGTGGTGTCGTTTTCATCCGATTGGTTGTTTCCCACCGCGCAGTCACGTGACGTTGCACGCGCGCTTAATCGCGCGGGCGCGAACGTGAGTTTTGTCGAAATCGACAGCGACAAAGGCCACGATGCGTTTTTGCTCGACGAGCCGGATTTTCATCGCGCCCTGGCCGGGTTCCTGTCGGGCTGCGCCGAACATGCGGGGTTGCCGTGAATATCATTCAGCCGCCGATCCGTTATGTGGCCAAGAACATGCGGCTGGATCAACGCTTGATCGCCGAGATGATCAAGCCTGGATCGCGCGTGTTGGATATTGGCTGCGGCGATGCCACGCTGATCGATCATCTGTTTCGCACGCGCGGATGCGATGCGCGCGGCATCGAGATCGACATGGCCGAGGTGACGCGCGCGGTGTCGCACGGGTTGCCGGTGATGCACGGCGATGCCGATAATGATTTGGCCTATTACCCCGACAACGCGTTTGATTATGTGGTGCTGTCGCGCACGTTGCAGGCGGTGGAGCGGCCGCGCGAGGTGTTGCGCCATATGTTGCGCATCGGCACGCGGGCGTTGGTCAGCTTTTCCAATTTCGGCCATTGGCAGGTGCGTTGGAAATTGCTGCGCACCGGAAAAATGCCCGTCACCGCTGTATGGGGGCGCCCCTGGTTCGATACGCCGAATATTCATCCTTGCACCATCGCCGATTTTTTCGAGCTGTGCGAAGACGAAGGTTATCTGGTGGAAGATTGGCTGGCGGTGGACGAGAACGGGCGGCGCAGCCCTTGGCGCAAGTCGGCGCGGATGGCGAATTTGTTCGGCGAACAGGGGTTGTTTTTGTTGACAAAGGCGTAAGGAAGAACCTTCCTTTTATCTACGCAAAGAAGATTCTTCCTTTAGATTAAGCAGTTGATTTTACCAGGCTTGTTTTTGAAACGCTTACGTTACGAATTCGCTTACGTTACGAATTCAATGCCTGCGGCGCGGTCTTGATTTCAATGGCTCGCGGCCGCAGGGCTTCGGGCACCATGCGTTTGAGATCGATATACAACAGCCCATCGCGTAGATCGGCATGTTCCACCACCATATGTTCGGCCAGCACAAAGCGGCGTTCAAACGCGCGCCCGGCTATGCCGTGGTGGAGGTATTGGGTCTCGGGGTTGGCTGCCGCCGGTTGCCCGGTCAGGATCAGACTGTTGTCACGCAGTTGCAGATCAAGCTCTTCGGGGCGAAAACCAGCCACAGCCACTGTGATGCGGTAAGCATCTTCGCCTGTGCGCTCGATGTTGTAAGGCGGATAGCCGACGCGTTGTGGAGTCTCGTTTTCCATCAAGCGGGCCAGGCGATCAAAGCCGATGGTCGAGCGGAACAATGGTGTAAAATCGATATTCATAGCAACCTCCTGGATAGCAAGGTTCGATGTGAAAACACAGCCCGCGCGGGGCCTGTGTCCGGGTTAATACGGCACCCCAAACGAGCGCGCCGCTCACCTGAAATAGAAAGCGCCGCCCCTGTTTTCAAGGGCGGCGCTTTTGAACCATCGGCAGGAAATCGAAGGTGGTTTAGCTTTTTTTGGCGTTGCCGAGACCAGCGAATTTGCGGTTGAATTTGGCGACCTGGCCGCCCGTGTCCATCAGGCGTTGCACGCCCGTCCAGATCGGGTGCGATTTCGGGTCGATATCCAGCTTCAGCGTGTCGCCGGCTTTGCCCATGCAGGAACGGGTCTGATAGGTGGTGCCGTCGGTCATGACGACGGTGATTTCGTGGTAGTCGGGGTGAATGCCCGGTTTCATGGCGGAATTCCTTGGTTAAGATGGCGACACCGATGCCGACCGGGGACGCGAAGCGGGGCTTCTAGACCAGGTGGCGGCAGGATTCAAGCCCGCTGGCACAATTGAAGTAATTGAGGCAAAAGATGGTTGGATTTCAACGCGGGAACGGCATGTTCGGATTTCTGTACAAACGTCTTCTGGGCAAACGCAGCCCACCGACGCCCCGGCCAGGGCGACGGGAGGCGGTGCGGAATACCCGGCGTGCGGCGTCGGGCGATGTGACGTTCAAGGCGCTTGTGGCCGCGGCCGATCAGGCGCGCGATAGGGGCGATTGGGCCGAGGCGGCGCGATCCTATCATCGCGCCCTGTCGCTCTATCCGCTGCATGGCGGTTATTTCCTGCAATTGGGCCATGTATTGAAAGAACAGGGCGCCAATTTGGCGGCGGAAGTGGCCTATCGCAACGCGGTTTGTCTGGGCGAATTGGCGGCGGCCGAATATCTGGCGTTCGTGGCCGGCGGCGGGTTCGATCGCGGCTGGCTGGAGCAGGTGGCGGCATTTTGGCAAGGCGATACGGCGGATTTGTTCGCCACACCCCCCACCCAACAGGATGTGGCGGACGCGATCGAACTGTTGTGTGATCGCGGGATGCCCGATCTGGAGGAACTGCGCGATTTGATGGCGGCATGCGCCTCGCGCCGGGCGCTGTTGGCGCGCTTGCTGGGGGGCGACGAATTTCGCCATTATCATGCTGATTTGTTGAAATTTATCGCACAGACCGGGTGGAACGGATGATTGCTTTTTCGGTGGTGATCAACACCCACAACCGCGCGGATTTGCTGGAAGACACGCTGCGCGGGCTGACGGGGCTGCGCTATCCGGCGTTTGAAGTCGTGGTGGTGAACGGGCCTTCGACCGATGCGACCAGCGATGTGCTGGCGCGTTGGCGGGGGCGGATCAAGATCGTCGATTGCCCGGTGCCCAATCTGGCGGTTTCGCGCAATTTGGGCATCGAGGCCGCCGCCGGCGATGTGGTGGCGTTTATCGACGACGACGCGGTGCCGCACCCCGATTGGCTGACCGAGCTTTGCTATTTCTATGCCGATCCGCGCGTGGGCGGGGCGGGAGGATTTACGCTCGATCATACCGGCGTGCGGTTTCAGGCGCGCAAGACGGTGTGCGACCGTTTCGGCAACGCCTTCGAGCGGCCGGATGATTACGACGAGCGGGTGTTGAACCGGGCTGGAACTTCTTTGTATCCCTCGCTGTTGGGCACCAATGCGTCCTATCGCGCCGCGGCGTTGCGGGCGGTGGGCGGGTTCGATCCGGTGTTCGCCTATTTCCTCGATGAGACGGACGTGTGTTTGCGCCTGGTCGATGCTGCCTGGCGGGTGGTTTATGCGCCCGAGGCATTGGTGTTTCATCAACTCGCCCCCAGCGCCGAGCGTGACGGCCGCCGGGTGCCGCGCAGCATTCTGCGGCAGGTGATCAGCCAGAGTTATTTCATCTGGCGCCACGGCACGCGCCAGTCGTTGGAGGAATCCGGGCGGCAGTTGGCGGTGTACGAGGCCAGGATGCGGGCCGACAACGCCCGGCTGTTGGCCGATCAGGCGATCGACCTGGCGCACAAGGTGCGGTTGGACGAGGAATTGTCGCAGGGGTTGTCGCAGGGGCGGGCGGCGGCTTTTGCCGGCGAGACCGCGCGAGTATTGGCGGCGGCTCCGGCATTTTTGCCGTTTGGGGCGGGGGCGCGGTCGGTGGCGGTGTTGGCGCGGCAGGTGTCGGCCCGGTTGCAGGACATGGTTGCCGGATTGGTCGCGGGGGGGTGGACGGTGCATTTGCTGTGCGAGGGTGAGGCGCTCTGTTCCCGTTTTCACGCGGGTGTGTGGCGGCACGCGGTGGTGGTGGAACCGGGTGCGGGCGAGGCATTGGCCGGGGCGCGGGACATTCCCCTGGCGGTGGCCGATTGGTGCGTGGCGGTGGCGGGGCGGTTCGAGGCGTTGCAATCTTTCCGCTTCGATGCGGTGGCAAGCTGCGTGCGCGAATTGCCGGGGGCGGCGGTGCTGGGCCGGGTGGGGTTGCTGATCGATGATGGCCGCACCGAGGTTCCGGTGGAAGCCCGGGACCGCGTGTTGTGGGGGCATTTTCATGTTGGCAAATTGATCGCGCTGGAATCCCGTGCGATGGCGGCAAAGCCCGTGGCGGCAGACGCGGCGGCGGCCTTGGCGTTGTTGGGGAATAAGTGATGCCATTGGGAGCCGATGTGGTGACGCGGGCGTTCGCGATGCTGGCGGGGCGGGATTTGGACCCGGCGGAAGCCGCGGCCAAGGCG
>JAJZHU010000099.1 GCA_021798375.1 Pseudomonadota bacterium
CTTTTTCGCCGCCGGTTTTTTGCCTGTCTTGGTGGCCTTGGCCATTCACGTTCCCCAAATCCACGGCAACCCGCCGCACTAAGTAAATCTAACGGGTAAACCCGCTTCATCCAACGCCTGTTTCACCTGCCCCACCGAGAATTTCCCGAAATGGAACACGCTGGCGGCCAGCAAACCCGTGGCGCCGGCCTCTGCGCCCTGGACGAAATGTGCCAGATCGCCCACCCCGCCCGAGGCCACCACCGGCACCCGTACAGCAGAGCACACCGCGCGGAGCAGGTCCAGG
Organism: Pseudomonadota bacterium; assembly: GCA_021798375.1. GTDB lineage: Bacteria > Pseudomonadota > Alphaproteobacteria > Acetobacterales > Acetobacteraceae > JAJZHU01. Next base: position 287 of record JAJZHU010000099.1, read on the forward strand.
TCGAACCCCTCGCCCGTGCCGTCGCGGTCCATCGAGGTGAGTAAAATCTCGCCCGCCCCCAACTCCGCCACCTGACGGCACCAGTTCACCACATCGATTCCGGTGCCCTGGCGGCCGCCGTGGGTAAAAACCTCCCAATGGTCGCCGGATTTGCGCGCGTCCACCGCCACCACCACGCATTGGCTGCCAAATTTCAAAGCGCCCTCACGCACCAACGCGGGCCGCGCCACCGCCGCCGAATTCATGCTGCATTTGTCGGCGCCAGCCAGCAGCAATTTGCGCATATCCTCGACCGAACGCACGCCGCCGCCCACGGTGAGGGGCAAAAACACCTGTGACGCCGTGCGCGAAACCACATCGAGGATGGTGTCGCGGTTTTCGTGGCTGGCGGTAATATCCAGAAAGGTCAGCTCGTCGGCCCCGGCCTTGTCATAGACCTTGGCTTGCTCGACCGGATCGCCCGCATCGCGCAGCGAGACGAAATTAACCCCCTTCACCACCCGCCCGTCCTTCACGTCCAGACAGGGAATCACCCGCAATTTCAACATCAGACGGCCCCCAGAATGGCCAGCGCGCCCGGCACATTGACCTTGCCGTCGTAGATCGCCCGGCCGACGATCACGCCCGCGACAGTGCCGCCTTGCGCCACCCGCGCGCGGTCGCGCAACGCGATCAAATCGGCGTCACTGCCCACGCCGCCGCTGGCGATCACCGGAATTTTGGTCGCCGCCGCCAGGCCAAAGGTCTGATCCAGATTCAACCCCGACAACATCCCGTCGCGGCTGATATCGGTATAAATGATCGCCGCCGCCCCGGCGTCTTCCAGCCTTTGCGCCAGTTCCACCGCCTGCATCTGGCTGGTTTCGGCCCAGCCTTCGGTGGCGACAAACCCATCCCGCGCATCGATCCCCACCGCCACCTGGCCGGGGAAGCTCTTGCAGGCATCAAACACCAAAGCCGGATTTTTCACCGCCACCGAGCCCAAAATCACCCGGCTTACGCCCGCCTCCAACCAACCGGCGATCGCCGCCATATCGCGCAGGCCGCCGCCCAATTGCACCGGCACGCGCACCGCCGCCAAAATCGCCCGCACCGCCGCCTGGTTTTCGCTTTTGCCTGCGAACGCACCATTCAGATCGACCACATGCACCCAGGCGCAACCTTGAGCGGCGAAGCTGGCCGCCTGCGCGCCGGGATCGTTGGAATAAACCGTCGCATCGGCCATCTCGCCCCGGCGCAAGCGCACGCAGGCGCCGTCTTTGAGGTCGATGGCGGGGTAGAGGGTGATGGGCTTAATCATGGGAACAACTTCGGCAAGAGAAAGCGAAAGAAACTTCTTTTTTGAAAAAAGAAGCAAAAAACTTTTATTCCATAAGATTTTTACGCATTGATCTTCTGCCCCTCGCCCCGCGCCCGCCGCAACATCTTGTAATAATAATACCCGCCCAGATTCCGCCCCGCCACGCGCGCATAGGCCGGGTGCATCCCCCAGCGGGTATAGGCCAGTTTTTCAAACAAACCGATGGCGGCAACTTGCGTCTCGCGCACATCCAGATTGATCACCTGAAAGCTCTGCCCCTTGGCGTGATCTTCCACCGCGCGCACCAGCATCCGGCCCAATCCCTTGCCGCGGGCATAGGGAGCGGTGAACGCATGCATCAGGCTACAGGCGAAAGATTGCGCCTCGTTGTTGCGCGAAGGCCGCACCAATTGTGCCGACCCCACCACCACGCCATCCAGCCGCGCCACGAACAACTCGCGTTCCGGCACCAATATCACGCCGCGATAATGGCGCTGCATTCCCTGCCGTCCCGGCGAGGTAAGCCAGCCGAACCCGCCGCCATCGATGATCGCGGCATCGGCGGCTTCGCACAACGCTTCGAGATCGTCCTCGGTGATGGCTTCCACCCGTTCGACCGCGAGCGCCGACACGCTCATGGCGACCACCGCAGAAAATTGGCCAACAGCCGCAAACCGACCGCCTGGCTTTTTTCGACGTGGAATTGCGTGCCCGCGCGCACCCCGTGCGCCACCATCGCCACACGCGGCCCGGCGTAATCGGTGGTGGCCAGCACATCGGCCGGATCCGTGCCCACCAACGCATAGGAATGCACGAAATACACATGATCGCCGGGATTCACGCCGGCAAGCAGCGGATGGCCCGGCTCGAAATCGAGCGAATTCCACCCCATCTGCGGCATCCGCATGCCGGGCGCATCCATCGGCGCGATATCGCCCCGCACCCATCCGAAGCCTTGGGTTATCTGATGTTCCAAACCGCGTTCGGCCATCAACTGCATCCCCACGCAGATGCCAAAAAACGGCGTGCCCGCATCGGTGGCCGCAATGATCGCCTGCTCCATGCCGCGTGCGGCCGCCAAACCCTGCTTGCAATCGGCAAAAGCACCCTGCCCCGGCAGCACGATGCGGTCGGCGCGCCGCACGTAATCGGGGTCGCGGGTGACAACCACCTCGACCGGAATCCCCGCGTCCTGGGCCGCCACCACCAACGCGCGCGAAGCGGAGGCCAGATTACCGCTGCCGTAATCGACCACCGCCACACGCCGCATCTTAGAGCGCGCCTTTGGTCGAAGGTATCTTGCCCGCACCGCGCGGATCCAACGCCACCGCCATTCGCAGCGCCCGCGCCGTGGCCTTAAAGCAGCTTTCGGCGATGTGATGGGCGTTGCTGCCGGCGCGTTGGTTCACATGCAGATTGAACTGCCCGTTGCCGGCAAAGGCGCGGAAGAATTCCTCGAATAATTCGGTGTCCATCTCGCCCAATTTGTCGCGCGGGAAGGTCACGTTCCACACCAGACAGGCCCGCCCGGAAAGATCGAGCGCGGCTTCGGCCAGCGCCTCGTCCATCGGCACCAAGGCGTGCCCAAAGCGGTTGATGCCGCGCTTGTCGCCCAGCGCCTGACGCAGCGCCTGGCCCAGCACGATACCGACATCTTCCGTGGTGTGGTGATAATCGATGTGCAAATCGCCCTTGGCGCGCACATGCAGATCGAACGATCCGTGCCGCCCCAGCGAGGTGAGCATGTGATCGAGAAAGCCGATGCCGGTATCGATGTCGGTCGTGCCGGCGCCGTCGAGATCGAGCCGCAGCTGGATGTCGGTTTCCGTGGTCTTGCGCGAGATTTCTGCAATGCGTGTCATGATACCTGTCCTGGCACGGTTCCTAGAGCAATATGCCACCGCTTGCTATCACTTGATGGCATAAAATTGCTCGCTACGACGAAAAGCCGGAGCCTGCCGACACGGATCATTCGACTCAACTCCAAGTCAGCAGGCTCTGGCGCATCGAAACGAAAAAAGTAAGCTTGGTTGATGGCTTATCGCCAATCGCCGCTTAGGTCAGATAGGCATGCACCACGCTGATCAATTCCTCGGCCGCCTTGGCGCGATCCTGGGCGGGGTGCGATGCGCCGTCATGGCCGCCGTCATGCCCGTCGTGATCGGGCGCGATCAGGTGCTGGCGAATATGATGCTCGATCACCGTGGCGATAAAGCCGTCGAGCGCGCCCCGGCACGCCGTCGCCTGTTGCAGCAGTTCGGTGCAACTATGCGTGTCGTCCTGCACCCCCGCCAGCATTGCCGCCAACTGACCCCGCATCCGGCTGATCCGATTTAGCAGCTTGTGTTTTTCTTTGTCGGTGTATTCCATCGCCGCTTGACCAAATACTCAAGGGGGGTATATAGCCTGCCTTGACCGAAAAGACCAAATCTTTTCGGCTTTTTTCAATTTTGCCATCCAAGGACCCCATGAACCCGCGATCTAGCAGCCAGCCTTTGGAGAGCGACAGTCGGCGCGTAAAGCGCGGCTCCGCAGCACCGAAAGGTTGGATCATCGCCCGGGCCAAGCATGTCACCGTCCCGCTTCGCGTTCTAATGCGCTGAAGCCTCGCGGCCAGGCTTCCCGGGCTTAAGCACAACCGCTTAAGCAACAGGAGGCCGGAATGGTCGCTCTGCAATATTTTTCATCCGTGGCGGACGAAATTCGTAACGCCGCCACCGTCGCGCGGCTTGATCGGAGCGTGCGGGATTGCCTGGACAACCCGGGGCGGCGCCCGCTTGTCATGCATTGGCAATTGGCCCCCGATGGGCGGCTTGCGCCGCATTGGGATGTGGCGATAACGCCCGCGACCCGCTGTTCACGCACTGAATATCAAAGCTGACACAGATCCGGTGCCGCTGATCGCCATCAGCGGCGCCGCATGGAACCTATGCATGACCCTTATCACCAAAATCAAATCGCAGGAAGTTAGCGCCGTGTTGGACTCGGCCCATATCGGCGATATCGAAGGCGCTTTCGGCACCATTTATCAACACGACACCAAACCCCGGAACAATTGGAAGCATCGCATTGCCACTTTGCTGGCGATTCTGGGGCCGGGGCTGATCGTGATGGTGGGCGACAATGACGCCGGCGCCTTTGCGACCTATGCCCAGGCCGGCCAGACTTACGGCACATCGCTGCTGTGGACGCTGTTGCTGTTGGTTCCCGTGCTTTATGTGAACCAGGAAATGGTGTTGCGGTTGGGCGCGGTCACGCGGGTGGGTCACGCGCGCCTGATCCTGGAGCGTTTCGGCAGATTCTGGGGCGCCTTCAGCGTGATCGATCTGTTCATCCTGAACGGACTCACCATCGTCACCGAATTCATCGGCATCAGCCTGGCGCTGAATTATCTTGGCGCGCCGAAATTGCTTGGCGTCGCCATCAGCGTGTTATTGACGGTTGGCGCGGTCAGCACGGGGAATTTCCGGCGCTTCGAGCGTTTCGCCATCGCCCTGTGCATCGGCAGCCTGTTGCTGGTGCCGATTTTCCTGCTGGCGCACCCGCCCATGGCCCAGATCGCGCACGATCTTACCGTGCCGCATATGCCCGCCGGACGGCTTTCGGATATCATGCTGCTGATTATCGGCATCGTCGGCACCACGGTCGCCCCCTGGCAATTGTTCTTTCAACAAAGCTATGTGATCGACAAACGCATCACCCCGCGCTTTTTGCAGTATGAGCGCGCCGATCTGTGGATCGGCATCGTGTTTGTGATGATCGGCGGCTTCGCCATCATGGCATTTGCCACCACCGCCTTTGCCGGCAAGCCGGAATTCGGCCACTTCACCGATGCGGGCGGCGTGGCCGCGGGGCTTGGCAAATATATCGGCCATGCGACCGGCGTGATGTTCGCCATCGCCCTGATCGACGCCGCGATCCTGGGGGCTGCCTCGATCGGGCTTGCCACCTCTTATGCCTTGGGCGATGTGCTGTCGCTCAAGCACTCGCTGCACCGCAACCCATCCGAAGCCAAGGGATTTTACGCCATCTATGGGTTGATGATCCTGGTGGCCGCCGTGATCGTGTTGATCCCGGGTGCGCCGCTGGGGCTGATCACCGAAGCGGTGCAGGTGCTGGCCGGGGTGTTGCTGCCCAGCGCCACGGTGTTTCTGCTGTTGTTGTGCAACGACCGCGAAGTGCTGGGTCCTTGGGTGAACGGACGGATCACCAATCTTGTCACCGGCACCATCATCGCCATCCTGGTGATGCTGTCGGTGATCCTGACCGCCTCGGTGGCTTATCCGAACATCACCAGCGGACAGATCATCGCCATCCTTGAAGGCGGTTCCGCACTCGGCGTTGTCGCCGCCTTGTTCAGCATCATCCTCCGGCGCATGGGCAAGCGGGCGCACGCGGCGGAGGCGCCGCCCGACCTGACGCTGCGCGCGAATTGGCATATGCCGCCGCTGCACATGCTGGCGCGACCGCAAATGAGCCTCGCCAAACGCATCTGGATGGGCGTGCTGCGGCTTTATCTGCTGATCGCGGTGACGATGGTGGTGGTCGCCGTCATCAAATTATCACTCGACCACGGCTGAGCAGCGTGTACGCAGCCGGGCTCGGAGGGTAACCATGCACAGCTTCTCGCCGATCGGCACAAGGATTCGCGGCATCTTTACAGCCGCGGCGGTCGTGGCACCGGCGTTTTTCCACGCCCAGGCGCAAACCACCGGCGTGCTGGATGTCGACCTGCCCGATTGGCTCAGCCTGCACGCCCAGGACACGGCGGTGTGGCAATTCCACCCGGCTTTCAGCTCGTCCACGCGCGGCGCCAACAGCCTCGACCCCGGCGCGCGCGGCGATGAAACCAACACCGCAACGTTCTATCTGGGCGCGCTGCTCGCCAAGGGTTGGTCGGTCTATGCCGATCCCGAAGTCGATCAGGGCTTTGGTCTGAGCAACACCACCGGCGCCGCCGGTTTTTTTAACGGCGAAGGGGCCAAAGTGGGCGCCGCCATTCCCTATTTCAGGTTGCAACGCTTGTTCACCCGCTATGAAATCGGCCTGGGCGGCGATGCGCAGGCGGTCGCCTCGGATCAGAATCAGGTCGCGGAAACCAGGCGCCCCAACAATATCATCATCACCGCCGGCAAATTCAATGTGACCGACGTGTTCGACAACAACGATTACGCCCATGATCCCGCCAACGACTTTCTCAACTGGTCGATCATCGACGCAGGGGCGTTCGATTACCCGGCGGATGCGTGGGGCTATTCTTACGGCGTCAGCGCCGAATGGAATCAAGGTTCGCGCAGCATCCGCACCGGGGTGTTCGATCTGTCGCGCATCCCCAACGGCGCAGCGCTTTATCGCGGCTTTGGTTCGTTCGGCAGCGTGGGCGAAATCGAACAGCGATTCAACATTGGTGGGCAGGCCGGATCGATCAAATTCCTTGCCTTTCTCAATCGCGGCGACATGGCGAATTACACCGATGCGATCAGATTGGGGTTGGCGACCAACAGCACGCCCAATGTGGCGCTTGTGCGCGGCTATGGCAGTCGCGGCGGCTTCGATCTGAACGCCGAGCAGGCAATCGATGAAAATGCGGGTTTGTTCGCCCGCGCCTCGATCAACGACGGGCACAAGGAAGCCTATGAATACACCGACATCAATCGCTCGCTGTCGGGCGGCGTTTCATTCAAGGGCGCCTTGTGGAATTGCCCCGGCGACAGTGTGGGACTGGCCTTTGCGCTCAATGCCATCGACAAACCGGCACAGGAATATCTGGCGGCCGGCGGGTTGGGGGTTTTGGTCGGCGATGGATCGTTGCGGAAATATGGCGCCGAACAGATTGTGGAAACTTATTACGACATCAGCCTGAAATATAATGTCACGCTGGCGCTCGACAATCAGTTCATCGCCAACCCGGCTTACAATGCCACACGCGGACCGGCCGATGTGATCGGGGCACGGTTTCATATCGCGTATTGAGAGAAGGGGAGAAATAAGAATCCTCTTTTTTGAAAAAAAGACGCAAAAGACTTTTGTTAATTTTAGATCGGCACAAATCATCGGGGTTGTGCCTTAACGAAATTGAATAAAGTTTTTTTGCGTCTTTTTGTGTAATACCAGACGGCGTAAAGTTTGACCCAGCTCCAGCCCCGCCATCATTGCGAGCTCTTGCGCGGCAATCCATCTTTCTTTCTTTTGCGGCCAGGAAAAAAGCGAAGATGGATTGCTTCGCAAGGGCTCGATGACAACGTCACAAGGGTCAGTCTCTACGCGGTCTGGTATAACTCCCAAGCTGCTCCCAAACCGGCGTCATTGCCGCGCTTCGCTCGCAATTGTCTCTTGGAAATATGCTTAGATGGCTCTGCCTGGTGAGAGCTGGGCGCCGTGATCTGGTTTGCAACCCTGACCACGGCGCGGGCAGATAGACCGTCTCGCAATTGGGCTG
>JAJZHU010000100.1 GCA_021798375.1 Pseudomonadota bacterium
CGCCCTGGCGCGCTGTTCGCGGGCAACAACGACCTGTGCCCACGCCAGCGGCGCCAGGAACAAGCAAAACGGGCCACTCAACCCGCCCAACAACAAAACAAGATTTTGCCCCAGCCTTGCGGCGGCCGGCCGCGGCGGTGGCATCGCCAGCAACAGCAATTGCAACAGGGCGAAATGCCATTGGGCGTCGGTGAGATTGAGGTAAAGCTCCGACGAGTTCGGCATACCGATGTAAAACAACATCAGCGCCGCCCGCGCGCCGCCCGAGGAGATAACGCAATGGCCCCGCCACAGCAGCAATGCCACCGGCGCCATTTGCATCACGAATCCCGCCCCCACAAAAAGCCCCGGCAGGAAGCGCATGGGCAATAATCGTCCCAACAGCGCGACCAGACGCGGAAAACTTTGCAAGTAACCCGTGTGGGGCTCCAACAACGAGGCGAAGCCTTTGTCATAGGCATCGCGGAACCATAATTTTCCGTCCTCGGCCCACAAGGTGGGGTGGCTGACATGGTGAATATTGCGCGTCAGCAACAGCAACGACAGCAGCACCAGCCAGACGATCTTCCACCAATCCGCCGCCGAGAGTTTGAACCGCGCATGGACGAGGGCGACAGACATGAATATGGTTCCAAACAGGGATTGCCCCGGGATGCTACAAGCTTGGCCAGTTGCTCTCAAGCACGACCCCAGGCAAATTGGCACAACGACTTATCCAAGGTGCCGGCCATGATGCGTGCGGAATCGAAACATTGGGGGGCTGCGCCGGTGGCGTGGGCGCCGGTAGCATGGCTAATTGGGGCCATCGTCATTTTGGCTTGGGGCGAAGCCTTGTTCGCCTGGTTCGCCAACGATGATTTTCTCTGGCTCGACATTTCACACCTGCATTCGGTATGGACGAGTTTCAGCGGCAGCGCCGGCGTGATCAACGACTTCCGCCCGGTGTTGCGCGTGGCGTTCTGGATCGATTGGCTGTTGTTCGGTTCCCAGGCGTTCGGCTGGCATTTGGTCAATCTGCTGGTCCACGGCGCCGTCGCTTTTGCGTTCGCACGCTTGATCGCACCCTGGCTGGGAGACCGCGTGGCGCTGCCGGCAGCGATGTTGTTCGCCGCATCGCCGCTGCTGCAAGAAAACGTGGTGTGGATTTCCGGATTGAGCGGGTCGCTCAGTTGCCTGCTCGGGTTGCTGTCGTTGCTGGCGTTCCAGCGTTATCTGAATATTTCGCGCATTGGCTGGCTGGTGGCGGCATGTGCGGCCGATTTGGCGGCGATGGCCTGTTACGAACCATTGATGCTGTTGCCGTTGGCGCATCTGGGCATGATGGCGGCGCAAAGAAAATTTCCCCGGCAAAGCCTGTGGCTGTTCGCGCTGCATCTGGCCCTGGTGATCTACCGCCGCATGGTGCTGGGCGGCTATGTTTCTTACGGCTACCGCCCGATCTCGATGCTGGGGTTGCACGCGCTGTGGCATGATTATCACCCGTACTGGAAAATGCTGCATGTCTGGCCGGCACTGGCGATCGCGGGCACGCTGGCATTGCTGTTACCGCGCAACCGCGATTTGCGCCTGGCGTTTGTGGCGGCGCTGGCCGGCACCGCGATTGCCCTGCTGCCATTTGCCATCTTCACCGGCGCCGCATCGCGGTTTTTCTATGCGGCCATGCTGGGAATGGGGCTGCTGATCGCGCTGTGGCTGCACGCCGTCACCCGCCTGTTGCCACGCTGGATCGCTCTGGCGGTGTTGGCGACGTTGACAGGATTGTTGCTGGGCCGCGAAATTCATCACGCCCGGGCCGAAACCGATGATTGGGTCGCCGCGGGGCTTTTGGGCCAGCAACTGGTGGCGCAAATCGCCACAGCCGAGCCAAACCCGGACCCCAATGCCCTGCACGCATTGCTGGATTTCCCCTTGTCCGTGGGCAACGGCGAGTTGTTTTTCTCCTACCCCGACCGCGCCATCCGCCGCTTTGGCCGCGTGAAGTTCGACGCCGCCTGGGGCGGACATCAAATTGTGAGGCTCCGCGGCGAACCACAGATGGTTTATCTGCGCAAATTATTGCGCCAGGAAGATCAATCGCGCATCGCCTCGGGCCAACCGTCCCTGGCCTGTCTGGACGCAAAATTGGCGGCGGCGCAAAATCCCGAAATGTTCTTGCGCAGTGCCGCCGCCACATGTGGTTTGGATGTGTTGCGCTATAACAACGGCGCCATAACACATGTAAGCGACGACGAGTTCTTTGAATGGTACGAAGAAAACAAAAAGTAAACTCGCGCCGATTTAACCCGATCCCACCATCGACAGCGCCAACGCCTCGGCCACTTCGATCCCGTCGATCGCCGCCGATAAAATCCCCCCGGCATAGCCCGCGCCTTCGCCCGCCGGATAAAACCCGCGCGTGTTCAGACTTTGATACGACCCGTCACGCTTGATGCGAATTGGCGAGGATGTGCGGGTTTCCACGCCGGTGAACAGCGCATCATGCATCGCAAAGCCTTTGATCTGCCGATCGAACACAGGCATCGCCTCGCGGATCGCGTCAACGGCATAATCGGGCAACAGCGACGCCAAATCCGTCGGCACCACACCAGGTTTATACGACGGCACCACCGATCCCAGCGCCGTGGAGGCCCGGCCCGCCAGGAAATCGCCCACCAATTGCGCCGGCGCGCAATAATCGCCGCCGCCCGCCACAAAGGCTCCGGATTCCAATTTCCGCTGCAAAGCCATGCCCGCCAGCACGCCGCTCGCGCCGTAATCCTTCGGCTCGATCCCCACCACGATGGCGGCATTGGCGTTGCGTTCGGCGCGCGAATATTGGCTCATGCCATTGGTCACCACGCAACCAACCTCAGACGTGGCGGCCACCACCGTGCCGCCGGGGCACATGCAAAAACTATAGACCCCACGGCCATTTTTGGCGTGATGCACCAATTTGTAATCCGCCGGGCCCAATTTCTTGTTGCCGGCATCAACACCGAACCGCGCCCGATCGATGATCGATTGCGGATGTTCCACGCGAAACCCGATCGAAAAAGGCTTGGCCTCGGCATAAACCCCGCGATCCAACAACATTTGAAACGTGTCGCGCGCGCTGTGCCCCACCGCGAATATCGCGTGATTGGTGACAAGACGTTCGCCATTTTGAAAGATCAACGCCTCCAACTGGCGTTCGCCGTTGTTCGCACTGACTTCGATATCCGTAACACGGGTTTCAAACCGATATTCGCCGCCCAGCGCGATAATCGTCTCGCGGATCGATTCCACCATCGTCACCAGCCGGAACGTGCCGATGTGCGGTTTGGCGACCCACAGGATTTCCTCGGGCGCCCCGGCCTTCACAAATTCTTCCAGCACCTTGCGGCCCAGATGGCGCGGATCCTTCACCTGGCTGTAAAGTTTGCCATCCGAAAAAGTACCCGCACCTCCCTCGCCATATTGCACATTGCTTTCCGGCGTCAGGATATTTTCGCGCCACAAACGAAACGTGTCCTTGGTGCGTTCCCGCACGATCTTGCCGCGCTCGATGATAATGGGCCGGAACCCCATCTGCGCCAACACCAACGCCGCCATCACGCCGCAAGGCCCGGCCCCGATCACCACCGGACGATTTTGAAATTGCTCCGGCGCCCGCGCCACAAATCGATAACGCAGATCAGGAGCAGGCCCGATCTGCCGGTCTCCGGCATGGGCCGCAAGCAACGCCGCATCATCGACCGTGGTGAAATCTATCGTATAAACCAGCAAGATCGCGCTCCGCTTGCGCGCATCATGCCCCCGCCGAAATATTTTCCAACTGATCAACTGATCCTTGGCAATGTTCAGCCGTGCCAACAACGCCATCTCGATGGCGCCGTCCTCGTGATTCAACGGTAATTTCAGTTCCGTCAGCCGCAGCATCTGGAAGATTCTCACTTCTTCAATTGCGCAAACCGCACGGCCTCTTCCGCCGCCCTGAACAACGCCCGCGCCTTCTGCCGCGTTTCTTCATACTCGGCCTCGGGGTTGCTGTCCGCCACCACCCCGCAACCCGCCTGCACATACATCCGCCCATCCTTGACCAAGGCGGTGCGCAACCCGATGCAGCTATCCATGGTGCCGTTGGCGGCGAAATAACCGATGCAACCGGCGTAGATGCCGCGCTTGGTGGGCTCGAATTCATCGATGATTTCCATGGCACGGATCTTGGGCGCCCCGCTCAACGTGCCGGCCGGGAATCCCGCCACCAACGCATCCAAGGCATCGAGCCCAGCCTTGATCTTGCCTTGCACGGTCGAGGAAATATGCATCACATGGCTGAAACGTTCGACCACAAAGCTCGCCACCACCTTCACCGTGCCGAGTTCGGCCACGCGCCCCACATCATTGCGGCCGAGATCGACCAGCATCAAATGCTCGGCGCGCTCTTTGGGATCGGCCAACAAATCCCGCTCCAACTGCAAATCTTCTTCCAGCGTCGCCCCGCGCGGGCGGGTGCCGGCCAGCGGACGGATGGTGATGGTATCGTCACGCAACCGCACCAGAATTTCCGGACTGGCGCCCACCACCGTATAGCTGCCGAAATCGAGAAAGAACAAAAACGGCGCCGGATTGATGCGGCGCAAGGCGCGATAAAGCGCAAACGGCGGCAGAGTGAATTCCGTGGTAAAGCGCTGGCTGGGCACAATCTGGAACGCATCGCCGGCGGCAATATATTCCTTCATCTTCAACACGGTGTCGATGAAATCGGGCTTGCTCATGTTCGATGTGGGCTCGGCCAACGCCGCCTGCTCGCCCGACAAAGCCGGCACCGGCAACGCCTGATCCAACGCCACCTCGGCCTCGGCAATCCGCGCCTGCGCCGCTTCCCACGCCGCTTCGGCGTTGATGCCGGGACGCGCATAACATGGCGCGATCAAATACAACTCGTCGCGCACATGATCGAACACGGCGAACATGGTGGGGCGCGTCAGCACCGCATCCGGCAATCCCATATCATCGGGCGGAGCATGCGGCAGATCTTCCATCAGCCGCACCATGTCATAGCCCAAATACCCCATCAGCCCGCCCGCCATCGGCGGCAACGACGCCGGCACATCCAGCCGCGCGGCATCGATGGCGCCGCGCAGACTTTCCAGCGCGGGCCGCGCGTCCGCAACGAAAACATCGCCGCGCAGCGCATCGCCATTCACGCTCACCACCCCATCCTGGCACCGCCAAATCAGATCGGGCGCATAGCAAATCATCGAATAACGGCCGCGCGCCGCCCCGCCTTCGATGCTTTCCAACAGAAAACTATTCGGCTTGCCATGCGCGAGCTTCAAAAATGCCGCCACCGGCGTTTCCAGATCGGCAACCCGCACACGCCACGCCAACGCACCCCGGCCTTGATGATACGCCGAGATAAACGCAGACAGATCCTGGGAGGCTGAGGTCATCGGAAACAGACTTTACTGAACAGTGGCATCGAGGAGTTTTTGATTCACGCTCAGCTTGGCGGCGGCGCGCAAAGAATCGGTATAGGTATTTTCAATATCGTTGCGCACACTTTGCACCAACTGGGCTTGCAATTTATCCCAATCGATCGGATCGGCGGCACGGTCGGGAGCGGTGATTTTGGTCAATCGCGCCACGGCAAAACCGTCTGGCGTTTCGGCCATCGTCGTATCGCCGGTATTGCCAAGCGAGAAAATAGGCTCCACCAACTGCCCCGGAATATCGGTGGGCGCACTGTTGCGATAAATCGGGCCACTGCTGATCACAGTGCCGCCCAAAGCCAAAGCCTGACCGGATTGAACCGCCGCCAGCAACTTGGCCGCGGCGACTTCGGCGCTGTGGCGGCGCTGGTTCAAGACCCAATCAGCCCGCACCTTGGCAGCCGCATCGGCATAGGTTTTGTGTCCCGCCGGGGTAATTTGTTCCACCGTCAGGGCATAAAACACCGAGGAAACACCCCCCTTGCCCTGCACTTCCTTGAACTCGGCGGGTTGATTCAGCGTTGCTGCAAAGATATCCGCCAGAATGGCCGTCCGCGCGTCGCCACTCACCGGCAACGGCGCCTGATTGCCGTCCAACCCAAGCCCCTGGGCATCCAACGTGCCTTCAACCGGGGTGGCGCCGATATTGGCCGGAATTTGGCCCAGATCGCTGCTTTGCCCGATCGCGTCTTCCAATTTATTGGCCTGGTCATAAACCGCGGCCTTGGCCTTCTGCAGCGCCAGACCGGCGCGGATCGATGCGGCGGCCTGATCGTACGTCACCGTTTTGGCCGGCGTGATCGCCGTCACGCGGGCCAACTGCCAACCCAATCCGGCCTGCACCGGCCCGATTTGACCATCGAGCGGCGCAGCGAAGGCCGCATCGGCCAGCGCCGGCGTGGGGAAATCGGCCTTGGTGGTGTCGTCGATCTCAACCCCGCTGCCGCCCAAATCCTTGGCCTGCTGCTGGATCGCGGTCCAATCCGGATTCTTGCTCCAAGCCGTGGCGGCAAGCTGCGCCTTGGCCTGATCGGTAAACACCAACACCTGCACCGACCGCTTCTCGGGCTGCGCATAGATTTTCAGATTGGCCTGATAAAACGCCCGCGCCTCGGCGTCGGTCACGGTTTGCGAAGACGCCAGGGTCTCGGGGCTCAACACCACCAACTTGACCTTGCGATATTCGGGGGTGGCGTAAAGCCCCAGATGGTTGGCGTAAAAACGCTGCAATTGCAGATCGGTGGGATCTGCCGGGGCGGGCTGATCGGCATTCTTGATCAGCACCACATCCGCGGTACGGGTCTGCGCTTCAAAGCCAAACAAACGATCGGTGAGTTGATCGGGCACCGTCGCACCGAATTCGAGCGTATCGAGCAACTGAGATTCAAGCAGATTTTTGCGCATATCGGCAATGAAAGCCGCTTCGGTCAGATCGTTCTCGGCCAGCACCGATTTGAAAACATTCTGATCGAATACCCCATTGCCGCCGTGAAAGTCCTTGATCGCCCAGATCTGTTTGCGAAGCGCATCGTCGCTGACCGCAAGACCTTCGCGCCTGGCCTCGTGGTCCAGCACGATGCCGTAAATCATCTGACTCAGCGTTTGATAACCAACCGCTTTTCTCTGCTCGGGCGAAAGCGCGGCACCATTGTTCTGATTCTGCGCCCGCTTCAGGCTGCGCGCATATTCACGCCCGAAGCGTTGCGGGGTGATGGTTTGTCCCGCCACCTTGGCGATATCGCCCCCCGCGATCACCTGCCGGACCATGTCGTTCACGCCCCAATAAACAAAGGCGACACCCATCACGATGAAAAACAGTTTGGCGATCCAGGTGTTCAGAAAGCGGCGCATAAGAGAAAGCATGGACAATCCCAGCAATGATAAAGATCAGCGATGACGCATAAAGCGTAGAAAAGCGGGGCACCATAGGGGGGATTCGGTCAGAAAGAAAGACAACCAGGACGGCAAATCGGGATCAACCACAGGTTGCGCATCTATGTTGCACCGCACGTCAACCTGATTGCAATTTGTTAATCTTTCAGGCAAAATGCCTTTCCATATAATGGGAGGGCACAGACCATGACCATCGCCGCGATTTTAAAACACAAAGGGCGTAGCATCGTACATGTTGATCCAACCGCCCGCATCGTCGATGTGGCGGCATTGCTCACCGGGCATAAGATCGGTGCCGTCGTGGTGTTGGACCGCGCTGGCCAATTGCTGGGGATCGTGTCCGAACGCGACATCGTGCGGGAAATCGCCGTCAACGGCGCCCGAACCTTGGACATGAGCGCCGCGCAATTGATGACCACCAACATCACCACCGCCACCCCGCACACACATGTGCACGAAGCCATGGCGCTGATGACCCTGGGCCGTTTCCGCCATTTGCCCGTGATGGACCGCGGCGAACTGGTGGGCATCGTCAGCATCGGCGACGTGGTGAAACGGGTGATCGAAGACCAGACCATCGAAGTTGATAGCCTCAAGGCCTATGTGGTAGGCCATTAGCATTAGGCAAGGCGCCGCCCGCTTGCACCGCGCGG
>JAJZHU010000101.1 GCA_021798375.1 Pseudomonadota bacterium
AGCGTGGTAGAGTCGGATTGAGGCCGTTCGGCGATGCTGCCGCCGGGCGAGGTGGTGACATCTGATATTGGGGAATGGCGTGACGGATCAAACGGCAACTGACGAGCATTCCGATCCCCAGACGCCTGTTGCGCCAGATGCGCAGGGGGGCTTGCTGTCCTTTTTCAAGGATCAGCTTGGCAGCAGCCTCAGCCTGCGGCCGTTCGATCGCAAAAACCGGGTGATCGGGTTGGCGTTGCTGCTGGCGTTGTGGGCGGTCAGCGGCTTTTACAAGGTGCAGCCCTCGGAACAGGGCGTGGTGCTGCGGTTTGGTCATTGGATCGAAACGACGGGGCCTGGCTTGCATTATCATCTGCCGTATCCGGTTGAGGCGGTGTTGTTCCCCAAAGTCACCGCGGTCAACCAGATCAATGCCAAGGCGCTGCAAATGCTGACCGGCGATGAAAACATCGTCGAGGCGGATTATTCGGTGTTTTGGAAGATCAAGGATGCCTCGGCTTATTTGTTCCATGTCGATAATCCCGATGCGTTGGTGAGCACGGCGGCGGAAACGTCGGTGCGGGAGGTGATCGGGCGTTATCCGATTCAGGCGGCGATTTCCGACAAGCGGGAAGAAATCGCCGATGCCGCCGAGTTGGAATTGCAGCGTTTGCTCGATGGTTATCAAAGCGGCATTCAGGTGTTTCAGGTGCATTTGCAGCGGGTCGATCCGCCGGCGGCGGTGATCGATGCTTTTAACGATGTGCAGCGCGCCCGTGCCGATCAGGAGCGTGCGCGCAACGAGGCCGAGGCTTATCGCAATGATATTCTGCCCCGGGCGCGCGGCCAGGCGGCGCATATCGTGCAGGAGGGCGTTGCCTATAAGGCGCAAAAGCTGGATTTGGCCAAGGGCCAGGTCAGTGCCTATTTGTCGGCCTATACGGCCTATAAATCCGCCCCGGATGTGGTGAGTTGGCAGATCTATATGGACAGCATGGATCGTCTGCTGGGCAAGGCGGGCAAGGTGGTGATCGATAGTTCGGGCAAGTCGCTGGGCAACATCATGCCTTATATGCAGGTTGGCGCCAAATTGCCGCTGGCGGCGGCGCCCGTTGCCGCGCCGGTGGTGACGGGAGCCCAGCCATGAAAAACGGTCGCGTGGTTGCCGTGTTGGTGCTGGGGGTTTTGGCCTTTTCGGCGTTGTCTTCCAGCATCTATGTATTGCCCGAGGCGGAGCAGGCGTTGGTGGTGCGGCTGGGGCGGCCGTTGAAGCTGCGAACCAGGGCCGGGTTGAAGTTCAAGCTGCCCTTCATCGACACGGTGAATATCTATAATGTCCGCCTGCTGTCGCTGACCCCGCCCACCGAGCAGATCATACTGGGCGATCAGAAGCGCATCCAGGTCGATAGCTATACGGAATTTCGCATCAAGGATCCGTTGCGCTATGCGCAGTCGGTGCAGACGCTCGATCAGGCGCAATCGCAACTGACGTTGATGGTGGGGTCTTCGTTGCGCCGTGTGTTGGGGCAGGCGACATTGCCTGATCTGCTGTCGGACAAGCGCACCCGGATGACAGCCGCGATCAAGGCCGAGGCGGTCGCCAATGCCAGGCCGCTGGGGATCGAGATTGTCGATGTGCAGATCCGGCGGGTCAATTTGCCCGATGAAACCAGTCAGGCGATTTATGACCGGATGACCTCCGAGCGTCAGCGCGAAGCCAAGGAGTTGCGCGCTCAGGGTTATGAATGGGCGCAGAGCATCGATGCCCAGGCCGATGGCGAGCGCACGCGCATTCTGGCCGAGGCGCAAGAGGCGGCGCAAAAGGCGCATGGCGAAGGCGATGCCGCCGCCAATCAATTGTTCGCCGATGATTTTCGCGCCGATCCGCAGTTTTTCAAATTCTACCGGGCGATGCAAAGTTACGGTGGCGCCTTGGCCGACAGCGCGCCAGTGGTGGTGTTGACCCCCAACAGCGACGTGTTGCGGTTCTTTAACAGCGATGGCCAAAAAGGCGATGGCCAAAACGGTTCCGCCAAGCCGTTGGAGCGGTGAGGTGAGGTCTGAACTGGTGGTTTCTCCTGCGACGCGGCGGCGTTTCGTGGCGCCAAGCTGGCGGTTGTTGCTGCTGACGGCGGGGCCGGGGTTGGTGGCGATGCTGGCCGATACCGATGCCGGCAGCGTTGTCACCGCGGCACAGAGCGGCGCGCAATGGGGTTATCGTTTGTTGGCGTTGCAGTTCATCATGATCCCTTTCATGTTTCTGGCGCAGGAATTGGCGTTGCGGCTGGGGTTGCTGACCGGGCGCGGGGCCACCGAATTGGTGGCGGAGCATTTTGGCCGGGCGGCATCCTTGGTGCTCGCGGGCGCGATCATTATCAGTTGCACCGGGGCGTTGGTGACGGAACTGAGCGGGCTCGCCGGTGCGGCGGGGGTTTACGGCGTTCCGGTGCCGGCCACGGTGGCGGTGGCGGTGATCGGGTTGATCGTGATGGTAATCACCGGGTCTTACCGTTCGGTCGAGCGGGTGGCGTTGTTTTTTGGCCTGTTCGAGTTGGGGTTTGTGGTGGTGGCGTGGCGGTCGCACCCAAACCCGCAACAGATGTTGGCGCATTTTTCGGCGGTGCCGTTGCGCAACCATGAATTTCTTTATTTGATTGCCGCCAATCTGGGCACCAGCCTGATGCCCTGGACCTTGGCCTATCAACAATCGGCCTGTGTCGATAAGGGGTTGGGGCACAAGCACCTTCTAGCCGCGCGGGTTGAAACGGCGGTGGGGGTGATGGTGTGCCAGATCATCACGGCGGCGATTTTGATCGCGGCGGCGGCGAAATTGGGCGGGCGGCCGCTGGTGGATATTGGCGATATTGCGTCGGCCTTTACCCAGACGCTGGGGGTGGGATTGGGGCGGCTGATTTTTGTCGCGGCGCTGTCGGGTTCGGCGTTGGTGGCGGCGATCGTGTTGTCGCTGGCCACGGCCTGGACCATTGGCGAGGCGTTGGGGTTGCATCATTCGCTGGAACACAGCCTGGGGCAGGCGCCGTGGTTTTACGGAGGTTTCAGCGTGCTGCTGATCGCGGGCGGGGTGTTGGTTGCTTCGGGGATCGATCTGGTGCGGCTTTCGATCGCGGCGGGGGTGGTCAACGCGCTGTTGCTGCCGATCATGCTGTTTTTTCTCTATCGGCTCGCCCGTTTGATTTTGCCGGCCGCGGTGCGTTTGCGCGGTTGGGCGGCGGTGGCGACGGCGGTGGCTTTTATTTTCATTTCGGCCTTGGGGTTGGTTACCGGCCTTTCCGGGATCGCGTCATGAGGGAGAGCCGATGAGTTTTAGCCCCGATCTGTGGAGCGGTGTGGCGCGTCCGGTGCAGGTGTTTTTTGTCGATCTGCTGTTGGCGGGCGACAATGCGATGGTGATCGCGCTGTTTTGCCGTTCGTTGCCGCCGCAAATGGTGTCGCGGGTGGTGGCTTACGGCACGCTGGGCGCGATTTTGCTGCGGCTGTTGTTCAGCTTTTTGGCCACCAGCCTGCTGGCATTGCCGGGTGTTGGTCTGGTGGGAGCGGTGTTGCTGGTGATCATTGCCGTCAATTTGGTGGCGCCGCCGCCCAGGCAGGACGATGGCGAGGTTGGTTTACCGGTGGTGCCGGGGTTATTGGCCGCCGGGATGCTGGTGGCGTTGCTCGATCTGATCATGAGCATCGATAATGTGCTGGCCTTGGTCGCGGTTTCGGCGGGCAGCATGATTTATCTCGCGGTGGGGATTTTGTGCAGCATCCCGTTGTTGATGTCGGGTACCTTGCTGGCGGTGAATTTGCTGCGCCGTTTCCCGTGGCTGGTCGATTGCGGCGGCGCGGTGTTGGGGTGGATCGCCGGGGTGATGATGACGACCGATCCGTTGTTGGCGTCGTATGTCAACACGCAGGCGCCGGCCTTGCTGGTGTTTGTTCCGATGGCGTTGGCGTTTTTCGTGTTTCGTTTGGGGTGGGGGGTGGACCGCGAGAGCGAGTTCGTCGTGCCCGCGCCAGCGATATCGGCGCCCGTGATGCCGGTGCGAGTTGTGGCGGCGCCGTTGCCGCCTGTGGCCGTCGAGCCGGTTGTGGCGGAACAGGACGTTCCCGTGGCGCTGGAACAACAAGAGGGCGGCGGCAAGGAAATCTGGTGGTTTGCCGGTCTGTTCGTCGTCGCCGGGGTGGTGATTTTCGTCAGTTGGGCGTTGGGCAGCAATTACGACTTTTAAAGACGTTTCTACTTTGTGGTCTTCGCACTTGCCTGCCGGGTTGTCTTTGCACTTGCGCGCCGCCCGCAGGGGATTAATTTGACCAACCCGAATGCTTTCAAGGATGAGATCAATGCCTGCCTATCGCTCTCGCACCAGCACCCATGGCCGCAACATGGCGGGCGCTCGCAGTCTGTGGCGGGCCACCGGCATGACCGATGGCGATTTCGGCAAGCCGATCATCGCCATTGCCAACAGCTTCACCCAATTCGTGCCCGGCCATGTGCATCTGAAGGATTTGGGCCAACTGGTTGCCGCCGAGGTCTATAAGGCGGGCGGTGTGGCCAAGGAATTCAACACCATCGCCATCGACGATGGCATCGCCATGGGCCATGACGGGATGCTTTACAGCCTGCCCTCGCGTGATCTGATCGCCGATTCGGTGGAATATATGGTGAATGCCCATTGCGCCGATGCGTTGGTGTGCATTTCCAACTGCGACAAAATCACCCCCGGCATGATGATGGCGGCGCTGCGGTTGAATATTCCGGTGGTGTTCGTTTCGGGCGGGCCGATGGAGGCGGGCAAGGTCGGCACGGGGGCGAAATTGCGCTCGGTGGATCTGATCACCGCCATGGTGGCGGCAGCCGATCCGGACGTTACCGAGGAAGAAAGCGCCGAGATGGAGCGTTCGGCGTGCCCCACCTGCGGATCCTGTTCGGGCATGTTTACCGCCAATTCGATGAATTGCCTCACCGAAGCGTTGGGTCTGTCGTTGCCGGGTAACGGCAGTCTGGTGGCCACCCATGCCGCCCGCAAGCAATTGTTTGTGCAGGCGGGTTGGCTGATCGTCGATATGGCGCGGCGTTATTATGAACAGGACGATGCCTCGGTGCTGCCGCGCAGCATTGCCTCCAAGGCCGCGTTCGAGAATGCGATGACGCTGGATATCGCCATGGGAGGTTCCACCAATACGGTGCTGCATTTGCTGGCGGCGGCGCACGAGGCCGAACTGGATTTCACCATGGCCGACATTGATCGTCTGTCGCGCCGGGTGCCGAATTTGTGCAAGGTCGCGCCCTCGGCGGCGGATGTGCATCTGGAAGATGTGCATCGTGCCGGCGGGGTGTTCTCGATTTTGGGCGAGTTGTCGCGGGTGGGACTTTTGAATCTTGATGCGCCGATGGTGCATTCGGCCAGCCTGGGCCAGGCTTTGGCGCGTTGGGATGTGGGGCAGAGCAAGGCCGAGAATGCGGTGAGTCTGTATCTCGCCGCTCCCGGTGGCGTGCGCACCACCGAGGCTTTCAGCCAGAATCGGTTTTATCAGGAACTCGATCTGGATCGCGCCGAGGGGGTGATCCGCGATTTCGATCATGCCTTCAGCAAGGATGGCGGGTTGGCGGTGCTGTATGGCAATCTCGCACAGGACGGCGCGATCGTGAAAACGGCGGGGGTCGATAAGGACTCGTTGGTGTTTGCCGGCCCCGCGCGGATATTCCAAAGCCAGGATGATGCGGTGGCGGCGATCCTGGCCGACAGGATCAAGCCGGGGGATGTGGTGGTGATCCGTTTTGAGGGTCCGAAAGGCGGGCCGGGGATGCAGGAAATGCTGTATCCAACCAGTTATTTGAAATCCAAGGGTCTGGGCAAGGTCTGTGCGCTGATCACCGACGGGCGTTTTTCGGGCGGCACCGCCGGGCTTTCGATTGGCCATATCTCGCCCGAAGCGGCCGAGGGCGGGGTGATCGGTTTGGTGGCGGAGGGCGACCGGATCGAGATTGATATTCCCAATCGCATTCTGCGGGTGGCGGTGGATGATGCCACGCTGGAACGCCGCCGTGCGGCGCTGGGGCCGGCGCCGTGGAAGCCGGCTCTTCGTGCGCGCAAGGTCTCGGTGGCGTTGCGGGCCTATGCGGCGCTGACCACCAGTGCGGCGCGCGGGGCAGTGCGGGATTTGGCGCAGATCGGGGAGTAGGCGGAAAACGCCGCTGGCAATTCCGGGAAAATCGTGCAGTGTGGAACGGTCGTTATCGTTAGCTATCGTCAATTGAAGGGAATTTGATCCGGTGCGTTTACTGCCATCGGCCTTGGCGAAATGAGCGCGTCCGGCGCGACGGCGGGGCCGGGAGAGCGGGCGCATGCGCCATGGCGTCCTGTGGGCAATCCATGGATCATCGTTTTGGTCGCCACCATGGCGCCGTTCATGGAAATTCTGGACGGGACCATCGTTAATGTGTCGTTGCCGCACATCGCGGGATCGATGTCGGTAAGCCCCGATGAAGCGACCTGGGTGCTGACTTCGTATCTGGTGGCCAACGGTATCGTGTTGCCGATATCGGGGTGGCTGTCCGATGTGTTTGGCCGCCGCCGGTATTTCCTGAGCTGCATCGCGATGTTCACGCTGTGCAGCTTCTTGTGCGGCATCGCCGGCAGCCTGTGGCAGTTGATTTTGTTCCGATTGTTGCAAGGCATGTTCGGCGGCGGGTTGCAGCCGTGCCAGCAATCGATCGTGCTTGATACGTTTCCGGCGTCGCAGCGCGGCAAGGCTTTTGCGATGACAGCGATCGCCACCGTGGCGGCGCCGGTGCTGGGGCCGACTTTGGGCGGTTTGATCACCGATAGTTTTTCCTGGCGCTGGGTATTTTTGATCAATGTGCCGATCGGCATCATCGCCTTCTGGGCCTCCGCGATCTATGTGGAAGACCCGCCGTGGGCGCGCGCGCGCACGCGGGTGGTGGATTATATCGGTCTGTCGCTGGTGGCGCTGGGATTCGGGGCGTTGCAGGTGTTTTTGGATCGCGGGGCGGATCTCGATTGGTTCGGTTCGGGCTTTATCATCGCTTTTGCGTCGCTTGCTTTCATCGCCTTGGTGAGCGCGGTGCTGTGGCTGCTTTATACTGATCATCCCGTGGTCAATATTCGCTTGCTCAAAAATCGCAATTTCGGTTTGGGGTGCGGCATGATGGGCTGCATGGCGGCCATCATGTATGCCAGTTCGGTGATGGTGCCGCAGATGGCCCAACTGGTGTTGGGTTACGACGCCTTGTGGGCCGGGTTGCTGCTTTCGCCAGGCGCCGTGGCGATGATCCTGTGCATTCCCGTCGTCGGCAAGCTGATGGGGTTTGTGTCCACGCGCCTGTTGGTGGCGTTCGGATTTGTGCTTCTGAGCACGGGGATGTATTTGGCGCATCTGTGGCCGCCGAACGTCGATTTTATCACCTTGGTGGAAGTGCGATCACTTCAGACCGCCGGACTGGCGTTTCTGTTCGTGCCGATCAGCACGCTGGCTTATTTGACTCTGCCCAAAGAGGCGAGCTCGGACGGTGCGGCGCTTTATACCATGTTTCGCAATGTGGCTGGTTCGATTGGGATCTCGGTGGTCACGACGCTGGTCAGCAACGCGAAACAAAACCACCTGTTTTATTTGTCGCAGCATTTGTCACCGCTCGATGCGGGCTATCGCTTTGAATTGCCGCGCATCGTGGCGGGGATGGCGCACCTGGGCCAGTCGGCTTCGGCGGCGGCGGGGTATTTTTATCAGCAGTTGCAGAGCCAGGCGGTGATGCAGGGTTACAATGACGTGTTTTTCCTGTGTTCGTTGGCCGCGTTGGCCATGGTGCCGTTATGCTGGTTCTTTACGGCGGGACGTGCCGCCGGCGGGGAGAATATCGGGCATTAGAGCATGATCGCCGCAGGTTGAATAACACGTAGGCGTGAATCATGCGTAAAAACAAAAAGCTAGAGCGCGTTCGTCGCACGTGTGTGGTTCAAC
>JAJZHU010000102.1 GCA_021798375.1 Pseudomonadota bacterium
AAAGCCCAGTTCCCAAGTTTGCTGGCGGCGATCCCGCCTTCGATCAAGTTGGATATTGTCGCCGATCGCACGCAGACCATTCGCGCCTCGGTGTCCGATGTGCAATTTACCTTGCTGCTGACCATGGCCCTGGTGGTGATGGTGATATTTCTGTTTCTGCGCAATGTCTGGGCGACCATCATTCCCGGCATTGCCGTGCCGCTGGCGATTACCGGCACTTTTGGGGCGATGTATCTGCTGGGCTATAGCCTGGATAATCTTTCGTTGATGGCGCTGACCATTTCGGTGGGGTTTGTCGTCGATGACGCCATTGTGATGCTGGAAAATATCTTCCGCCACATGGAAGCCGGAATGCCGGCGCGCGAGGCGGCGTTGCTGGGCGCGGGCGAAATCGGCTTTACCATCGTGTCGATTTCATTGTCGCTGATCGCGGTGTTCACGCCGCTTTTGCTGATGGGCGGCATCGTCGGGCGCTTGTTTCGCGAATTTGCGGTGACGGTCAGCGTCGCCGTGGTCATCTCGGCGGTGGTGTCGCTCACGCTCACGCCGATGATGTGCGGTCTGTTCCTGCGCCATGAAACCAGGCACGGGGCGCTGTATCGTGCCATCGAACGAATGTTCGAGGGGTTGCTCGGCTTTTACCGGCGCACGCTCGATGTGGCGCTGCATCATCACCGTATCACGCTGGCGGTGTTTTTTGCCACCATGGCGCTGAGCGTGGCGCTTTATATCGAGATCCCGAAGGGGTTTTTCCCCGAACAGGACAATGGCCTGATCATCGGCTTTACCGAAATGGCGCAGGATATTTCCTACACCGAAATGGCCAAAAGACAGCAGGCGGTGGCGGCGATCGTGGCAAGGGATCCGGCGGTGGAAAATTATGTCTCCATCGTCGGCAACGGCCCGATGAGCAATGGGATCATATATTTTACGTTGAAACCGTTCGGTCAACGCAACGTGAGCGCCCAGGCCGTTATCACCCGGTTGCGCCCCAAGCTGTCGTCGCTTGAGGGGGCCAATTTCTATATGCAGGCGGCGCAGGATGTGCGGGTGGGGGCGCGTATTTCGCGCACGGCCTATCAATATACCCTGCAAGACGCCGATACGGATCAGCTTTATGCCTGGGCGCCGAAAATTTTGGCGCAAATGCGCAAACTGCCCGCATTGCGCGATGTGGCCACGGATCAACAATTGCGCGGCGCCGCGGTCACTCTCACCATCGAACGCGCCAAGGCCGCATCGCTGGGGGTTTCCGTCCAGCAGATCGACGACGTGCTTTACGATGCCTTCGGCCAACGTCAGGTGGCGCAATATTTTACCGAAGTGAACACCTATCACGTGATCCTGACCCTGCCGGATGCCGAGTTGGGTAATCTTGCCACCATCGACCGGCTTTATGTGCATGGCAGCAACGGCGCGGTGCCGCTGGCAGCATTGGTCACGCTCGATAGCGGCGGCGCGCAGCCATTGGTGATCAATCATCAAAGCCAGTTCCCGGCGGTGACGATTTCCTTCAACCTCGCGCAAGGGGCGGCGCTGGGCGATGCCGTGACGCAGGTGCAAAAAGCGGTGCGCGACATGGGGGCGCCGCTGGCGCTGCGCGGTTCGTTCCAGGGCACGGCGGAGGCATTCCAAAGCTCGTTGCGCTCGCAGCCTTTGCTGATCGGGGCGGCATTGGTCGCGGTTTATATCATTCTCGGCATTCTGTATGAAAGTTTCATCCTGCCGCTGACCATCCTTTCCACCTTGCCGTCGGCGGGCGTGGGCGCGTTGCTGATGTTGCTGGCGGCCGGCAAGGATTTGTCGGTGATCGCCATCATCGGGGTGATATTGCTGATCGGCATCGTCAAGAAAAACGGCATCATGATGGTCGATTTCGCCATCACCGCCGAGCGCGAACGCAATCTGGAACCTGAACAAGCGATCCGCCAGGCCTGTTTGCTGCGTTTCCGTCCCATCTTGATGACCACCGCGTGTGCCATGCTGGCGGGCCTGCCGTTGATGCTGGGGCGTGGCGCGGGGTCGGAACTGCGTCAGCCTCTGGGCTATGCGATGGTGGGTGGCCTGGCACTCAGCCAGATCCTCACGCTTTACACCACGCCGGTGGTTTATTTGTATCTCGATCGCCTGCGCCGCTTGCTGTCGCGCGGGGCGCCCGCCGAACTGCCCCGATTGGCGGTGCGGATGAATGATGCGGCTGAATGAAGGGGCGGATTGAGTTTGCTTAATTTGCCCTATCTCGCGCTTTTTGCCATAGCTTATGGCATCCATTTTCCCGAAAACAGGATTGAACGATGGCCCCCTATTCCCCGCGCCAAGCCGATTACCCGATCGACGAGGCTTTTCTCTCCCGCTGGTCGCGCCGCAGCTTTTCGGGCGAAGCGGTCAGCGACGCCGATCTCAAAAGCATCTTTGAAGCCGCGCGCTGGGCGCCGTCGTCGATGAATGCGCAGCCCTGGCGGTTTTTGTTCGCCAAGGCCGGCACCCCGAATTTCGATCTGTTTTTGCAACAATTGATGCCGTTCAATCAGGCCTGGGCGAAGAAGGCCGGCGCGCTGATCGTGGCGCTGTCTTACGTGAAGATGGATTATCAGGGACAGATCGTGGCCTCGCCCAGCCACGCCTTCGATACGGGCGCGGCGTGGCAAAATCTGGCGTTGCAGGCGCATAAACTGGGATACAACACCCGCGCCATGGGCGGATTCCTGCGCGATCAGGCGCGTGTGGCGCTGGAAGTTCCGCAAGATTACGACATGCAGGCGTTCATCGCCCTGGGCAAGGCCGGCCCGGTGGCGGATCTCCCCGCCGATTTCCAGGCCCGCGAAGTGCCCACCACGCGCAAACCCGCGAGCGAGTTCGTGTTTGAAGGTAAATTTCCGGGGTAGCGACACGGCGGCGAAGAATCTTCTTTTTCAGAAAAGAAGATTCTTCCTCACCCGGCCTTCCACCGCGTCAACCGCAGCGCGTTCAGCACCACGCTCAGGCTCGAACACGCCATGGCCGTGCCCGCCACCAGTGGCGTTAGATGCCCCAGCGCCGCCAGTGGCAGCGCGATCAGATTATATAAAAACGCCCAGGCCAAACCCTGATACAGCACGTGGTTGGTGCGGATGGCGATGTCGAGCGCCGCCGGCACCAACAACGGATCGGGCCGCATCAGCGTGATGCCGGCGGTTTCAATCGCCAGATCGCTGCCCGATCCCATCGCCATCGCCAAATCCGCCGCCGCCAGCGCGGGGGCGTCGTTGATGCCGTCGCCCACCATCGCCAGTGGCCCGTCGGCTTTCATCGCTTGCAATTGCTGCAATTTTTGTTCGGGCGAAAGCCCGCCCAGCACGTGGCCGATGCCGAGCGCCGCGCCGATGGCCTGCGCCGCCGCCGGATGATCGCCGCTGAGCATCACCACCTTGATATGCCGCCGCTGCAAGGCTGCCACCGCCGCCGCCGCGTGGGGGCGCACATGATCGGCGAAGCCCAGCACCCCAACCAACCGCCCTGCTCGCGTGGCAAAGGAAACGCTCATGCCCTGATCGGCCAGCGCCTTGGCTTGCGCGGCGAATGCGGTGGCGTCGATCGCCAGGGCATTCAACAGCGCCTGATTGCCCAGGGCGCATTCCACCCCATCGATCTGCCCCGTAACACCTTGCCCGGCGATGGCGCGAAAGCCTTCACAGGCCGGAGCTGCATCGCCGCGCGCCAGAATCGCCCGCGACAACGGATGTTCGCTGCCGCGCGACAGCGCCGTGGCGATGCGCAATGTGCTCGCTTCGTCGCCGATGATGGTGGTCAGCGCCGGTTTGCCCTCGGTCAGCGTGCCGGTTTTGTCGAAGGCGACTTGCTTGATCTTGGCGGCTTGTTCCAGCGCCGCCGGGTCTCGGATCAGAATCCCATTGCGCGCCGCCACCCCGGTGCCGGCCATGATCGCCACCGGCGCCGCCAGCCCGAGGGCGCAGGGGCAGGCGATCACCAGCACTGAAATCGCCGTCACCAACGCCTGTTCCCAGCTTGCGCCGTGCGCCAGCCAAGCAGCGGCGCAAATCACCGCCAGCAGCATCACCAACGGCACGAACACCGCGCTGATGCGGTCCAGCACATGTTGGATCGGCGGCTTGGCGCCTTGCGCATCGGTCACCATCTGCACGATGCGCGCGAGTCTGGTGGCGTCGCCGGTGGCGGTGACGCGGGCGCGCAGATCGCCGTCGAGATTGATCGCGCCTTCGGGGATCGCATCGCCCGGCTGCGTGCGTTGCGGCACGGATTCGCCGGTCAGCAACGAAAGATCGAACAACGCCTCGCCCTGTTCGATCGCGAGATCGCCGGGTGCGCGCTCGCCGGGACGCAACGACACCAAATCCCCCCGGCGCAGATCCTTGGCCTGGATCATGATTTCCTGGCCGCCGACCAATTTGCGCGCCTGATCGGGCCGCAGCGCCAGCAACGCGGTCAGGGCGCTCGCGGTTTGCCAGCGCGCCTTGGCTTCCAGCCAGCGTCCCAACCGCACCAATGCGATGATCAAGGCGCCGGATTCAAAATACAGATCCATGCTGCCCGCATCGTGCGCCAGTCGCCAGAAACTGAGCCCGTAGGCCGCGTCGGCCCCCAGCACCACCAGCAAATCCATCGTTGCCGCACCGTGACGCAAGGCTTGCAAACCGCGTTTGTGAAACACGGCGCCGCCAAAAATCAGCACAGGGGTGGCGATCGCGGCCTGTTCCCAGCCGCTCAGCATCACCGGCGATCCGGCCAGCATCAATGCCATGTTGATCAGCAACGGGGCGGCGAGCATTACCGGCAACCAGGGAAAACGCTCCCGCGGCGCGGTGGGCGCTTCCACGCTGCCGTCATATCCGGCCTGTTGCAGCGCCGCGATCAGCGTGGCGGGGGTGATTTTGGTGCTGGATTTTATCCGTGCCGTGCCGCGCGCCAGATTGACCTCGGCGCTTTCAACCCCGGCGACTTGTGTTAGCGCGTGTTCCACTCGCCTTACACAAGCCGCACAGCTCATTCCCGCAACGGTAAGATCGCTTATTGTTGTCATGGACGATATATAGGGGGTGGTAAGTCAAACGCACAGGAGTGAAAAAAATGTTGGTGTTGAAAGTCGCCGGGATGGATTGCCGGCATTGCGTGGATAATGTTACCGAAGCGGTGCAATTTCTGTCGGGCGTCAATTCGGTGGAAGTCGATCTGGCCGCTGGGGAAGTGCGCATCGAGGGCGATGTGGATCGCTTTGCGGCCACCGATGCGATCGAGAAAAAGGGTTATCAGGTAAAGGAATAATACGGTCAACGGGGGAAGCCTCAATACTTCCCCTGATCCGCCGGTAAATTCCATTCCTCGATCAATTGTTTCCGCCGTTCGATCAATGTCTGTTTGCGGCGTTGGGTTTGCGCCTCGATCAATGCGTGTGCGCCCAGCGGGGCCAATTCGCTGGCGAGCCACCCCGCCGCTCCCGCGCACCAGGCCGGCGCCAGCATGGAAATATTGCCCAGCAGCGCCACCGCATGATCGAATCCCAGACCGCTGGTCCATAAATGCCAGGCCGGGTCCACGCTGAATGCCAGCCCCGCCAGCAAACTCGCGCGCGCGACAGGCCGCCCCGGCGCGCGGTCGGCGGACAGACACAGCAAACCGGGCGCAAGCAGCACCAGGATCGACACGATCAATGCAGGCGCTGCCACCAAAGCGGCGCCCAGGGCGAGGCCTTGCACGGCTGAAATTCCGCTCCCTTTTTTTTCGATGTTTGTTTTTCCGATGTTTGTTTTTTCGATGTTTGCTTTTGCCGGGGCTGCGCGTGCTTGCGTCATCGTCATTTCCTTACAAAAACGCCGCCAAAATGCCCGCCCCGATCACCCCGGCCAGGGCGATGGCGCCGATGGTTTCATAGGCCAGCCCCCGCGCCCTGGCGGCACGGATTTCGCCGCCTGTCTCGATTTGTGCCAGTTCCTGTTCGATCCGCCGCACCATCGTGGCCGCTTGCTCGGCGTTGGCGCGATCCTGAGCCCGCCCCGAACGGTCTTCCAGCAATTCGAGCATCGCCATCAGTGTTCCGGCCTCGGCGCGTTCCTTCAGCCCATTGGCCAGGCGTTTGCGGTTGTGCCGTCCACGCCATTGCTCCACCCGGTCGGCGCATACCGCCGCCAGCCACGCGGTTAGATTGGGCAGATGCCTTGTATCGGTGGCGATCTGAATGCCGGCGAACACGCGCAACAGGGCGATCGGCAGTTCGCTTATGGGGCAATTGGCGAAGGCGGATAATTCGCTGTCCAATCGATGTTCGCCGTGGGCGGCGATATAGCCAATCAGATGCGCGTCGGCCGGCAAGCCTTGGCGGCGGTCGGCGTGCGAGGCGGTTTGTTCCAGCGCCTGCAACAAATCCGCCAGCCGCAGCACCACCGCGCCATCGACCAACGGCGATCGGCATGGCAAGGCCGGATTAAGCCCATACAACACGCGCGGCAATTGCCCGGCCAACCCCTTGGTGCCCAACCACAGGCGCAAGCGCCTTGCCTCGGGGCGCAGCGTGAGCGGATCGCAGCGTTCGGGCCGCGCCTCGGCCCAGGCGGCCACGGCTTCGGTATCGATGATTTCCTCGATGCGCTGGGTTGTGTCGCGTTGGGCGATACCGGCGGCCAGCACCGCTCCCAGCGCATCGGGCCAAAAAGTCAGGCCGCGCCAATGAAACGGCGCCAGCGGATCAAGCGCCGCGGTGGCCCGCGCCAACCGCATGGTATCGCCCAGCGGTCCATCGGCCGCTTCGTGGTTGGTGGTATTCACCGCCAGATCGAATCGCAGCCCCAGGGCCGCATCGCCCAACATGCGCCGTAGCCAACGATCCACCGCACCGCTTTTGATCGCCTGCATCCCTGGTTCGGGAAAGCGGGCCAATGCATAGGCCAGTGATCGCGCGTTCCAGGCTTCAAAATTGCCGACCTCCAACGAACGCGCCGCCCGTCGCGGTGGCCGTGCCGCCACGCGGCGCGCGCGTGCGGCGGCCGGATCGGTCAGCAATGCGGGGGGCGGCCGATGATCGGGGTCTTCGGCCAACATGCCGCGCAGCAAATCCGACAGCGCCGGCGATAGCCGCGCCTCTTCCACCAAGGCGGCATAGCTGCCCAGATGCAGCTTGCGGCGCAAAATCGCTTCGTCATCCAGGGTGCGCAGCGGTGCTTCGCCCAAACACAGCACCAGCAGGCTAACGCCCAGCGCGTAAACATCGTCGGCAATCACCCCGTCGCCGCGGCCATGGGGATGGCACTGCGAAAAATAGGGCGGATCGTAGATGTTGGGTTGCAAAACACCCGGCGGCGTGGCCCAGGCGGCGCCCAGGATCGCCGGCTGGCCGCGCCCCGGCGAAAAGATATTGTCGGGCCGAATGGCGCGATGGGTAAAGCCGCGTTGCGCCAGCAGATCCAGCGTGTGGGCGGCCGGACGCAGCAATATTTCGATCAGTTCCAGATCGTTGATCCGCCCGCCCGCCCGTTCGGCTTGGGTCAGCAAAGAGGGGCCGGGCGGCGGCTGGCAGATCACGAAGCCGGCCGGGGTCTGACCGGGCACGCCAAAGACGCCGAATCCCAACGGGTTTAACATGCCCGCGACCGGATTGCCGGCCAGAGCGGCGATGACCGGCGCCCTTGGCTGCGTGCCGCGTT
This sequence comes from Pseudomonadota bacterium, assembly GCA_021798375.1. GTDB lineage: Bacteria > Pseudomonadota > Alphaproteobacteria > Acetobacterales > Acetobacteraceae > JAJZHU01. The sequence continues at coordinate 7,653 of JAJZHU010000102.1, forward strand.
CCACCTGCAGCGCCATCATGTTGGTGGCGTGGCCGCGACGATCCAGCACGCCGAACGCGGTATGCCCACGCCCCGCATCGCTGCGCGGTGTTGCCAAATCCGGCCGGTATTGCCCCGCGATCAGTGTTTCCACCGGGCATGAAGTTTTGCTGTCGGTGAGATTTTCTCCCATGAAACCGCCGTTTCATCCTGTGCTATCCGGGTGGATGTTGTAACCCCGATAGGTTGACGAGATGACAATGCTCCCCGGACGATGCACAGGGCAAAGCCTGTCGTCCCGCCGATACCGGACAGAGGTCA
>JAJZHU010000103.1 GCA_021798375.1 Pseudomonadota bacterium
ACTGGTAAGGAATCACCATTTCCACGTCGCCGCTGCACGCCGCTTCATCGAGTTGTGCCGCGGTTTCCGGCGCCGCGCGGAATTTTGGCCGCCGGTGCACCACCGCCACATGCGCCGCCACATCGCGCAACGACAACGCCCAATCCACCGCCGAATCGCCGCCGCCCGCGATCACCACGCGCTTGCCGCGAAAATCCTCGCGCCGTTTCACATAATATTGCACGGCGCCACTGGCCTCGAACGCCGCCAGCCCATCCAGCGGCGGACGGTTCGGCCCGAACGCCCCGGCCCCCGCGGCCACCACCACGGCACGGACATGGATCTCGTCGCCCGCATCGGTGCCCAACACAAAATGGCCCGCCTCGCCCGAAAGCGACACCACCCGGCGACCCAGCAAACGCGGCACGCCGAACGGAGCGATCTGCTCCTCAAGCTCGGAAATCAGCGCCCCCGCCGCAATCGCCGGATGGCCCGGAATGTCATAGATCGGTTTTTCCGGGTAAAGCGCCGTCAATTGACCGCCCACTTCGCCCAGCGCATCGATCAACACCGAGCGCATCCGCAACATTCCAATTTCAAAGGCGGCAAACAACCCCACGGGGCCCGCACCGATGACGGCGACATCTGTTTCGATAAGGTCTGACATAGGATCAGCCTAGAAGCATAAATACGCGATCAGGAATAGAGCCATGTTGCGTGAACGGGTTGTGAACAGGCACCCGCTTCGGCACAATCGGATCATGATCAGCCGCGAAATTCATCTGCCCGATCAGGCCGCCACCGAGGAATTAGCCCGCCGTCTGGGCGATTTGTCGCGTCCGGGCGATGCCATCTTGCTGTCGGGCGATCTGGGCGCCGGCAAATCCACCCTGGCGCGCGCCTTGTTGCGCCATTTGGCCAATGACCCCAATCTGGAAGTCCCCAGCCCGACCTTCAGCCTGGTGCAAAGCTATGCAACCCGGCGCGGTACGGCGCATCATTTCGATCTGTGGCGACTCGGCGATTCCGCCGAACTGGCCGAATTGGGATGGGACGAGGCCATGCGCGACCTGATCTTGGTGGAATGGCCCGAAAAAATGGGCCCCGAGCGGCTGCGCGAACTGACCGATGCCGGCGCGCTGGCGATCTTTCTAACGTCGCCAGGCGATGATACACGCACCGCCCATCTTACCGGCTGGCCCGACCGACTGGAGTCTATGCCATGAAATCCCCCACCACCGCCATGTTGCTCGCCGCCGGCTTGGGCACGCGGATGCGTCCGCTGACCGACCTCAAACCCAAAACCCTGCTGCATCTCGAAGGCCGTCCGCTGATCGATCACATTCTGGATCGCTTCGAGGAAGCCGGGGTCAGGCGCGTGGTAATCAACACCCATTGGCTGGCCGAACAGATCGAGGCGCATCTGGCCGCAAGCGCCAGGCGGTTTGAATTCATCTATCGCCCCGAGGCCGAATTGCTCGATACCGGCGGCGCCGTGGTTTCGGCGTTGCAGGCGGGCGCCTTGGGCGACGAGCCGTTTTTCGTGGTCAACAGCGACATCATCTGGTTCAATGGCCCCTCGCCCACCATGACAAGGCTGGCCGAGGCCCACGGGCGCGACATCGCCGACGCCACCTTGCTGTTCCATCGCACCCATCAGATTTTCACCGACGTCGGCCATGGCGATTTCGCCCTCGACGAATGGGGCGTGCCCAGGGTGCCGGGCGAAAACCAGATCGTGCCCTATGTGTTCGGCGGCGTGCAAATCCTCAACCCCGTCGCCCTGGCGGGCCGCGAGCCGCGCAATTTCAGCCTTTACGGCGTCTGGCGCGACCTGATCGACCAAAACCGCCTCCGCGCCATCGTGCATGACGGGCTTTGGTTTCACATGAGCCGCCCGGAAGACATCGATATCGCCGCTTTGGCGCTGGAAGCGCGAATGACCGGGGCCACGACGTAAGATCAGCATCGTCGTGCAAGCCCCTGGGCGAAGCAATCCATCTTACCTGCTCCAATCAGCCGGAATCCCCCCATGTCCCCGCCCCGCATCGCCACCATCGGCGCTCACCAGTCCTTCCTCGATGTGCTGGCGCGGCGTTGGCTGGATCAGGCAGCACCAGGCGATCCGATGGCGGTGGCGCGCGGTCTGATCCTGTTGCCCACCCGCCGCGCCGCGCGCAGCCTGCACGAGGCATTTCTGCGCGCCACCAATGGCAAGCCTTTGTTGCTGCCGCGCATCGAGGCCATCGGTGCGCCCGATGAGATGCCCTTTGCATTGCGCGGCGTGTTGGACGTACCGCAATCGATCGGCGCGTCGCACCGTCTGGCGCTGCTTTCCAGACTGATTTTGGCCCTGAATGGCGCCGCGGGAGCCCCCACCAGCGCCGATCGCGCCTGGCCGTTGGCGGCCTCGCTGGCGCAATTGCTCGACGAGGCCGCCCGCGCCGAGATCGATTTGCGCCACGCGCTCGATCATATGGTCGATGCCGAATTCGCCGTGCATTGGCAGCAGATCACCAAATTTCTCTCCATCGTCACCGAATATTGGCCCCGCGAACTGGCCAAGATGGGCCTTGCCGATATCGCCGACCGCCAGGTGGCGTTATTGCGCGCCGAAGCCGACCGTTGGGACACCGCCCCGCCTTCCTTCCCGGTATGGGCGGCAGGCAGCACCGGCGGCATTGGCGCCGTGGCGCGGTTGCTGTCGGTGGTGGCGCGGATGCCGCAAGGGCAGGTGGTGCTGCCGGGGCTGGATCTGGCGATGGAAGCCACCGCCTGGGACGCCATCGAGCCCGGCCATCCGCAGGCGAGTTTGCAACAATTACTAAGCCGCATGGGGGCCGCGCGCGACGATGTGGTGGCCTGGGAAACGCCCGACCTCGTCTCGCCTGCCTCACGCACCCACGCGCTCAATCTGGCGCTGCGCCCGGCGGCGTGCCTGCCCGATTGGCGGCAGGCCGCCCCGCTCGATCTGGGCGATGTATCGATCCTAGAGCCCGGCGACCAGCAATCCGAGGCCATGGCCATCGCCATTGCCCTGCGCCAGGGGCTGAACACGCCGGGCGCACGGGTGGCGCTGATCACCCCCGACCGCACATTGGCGGGCCGGGTGGCCGCCGAACTCACCCGCTTTGGCGTGGTGGCCGACGACAGCGCGGGCGAACCGCTCGCCGACACCCCGCCCGCCCTGTTCCTGCGCCTGCTGATCGAAGCGGTGCGAACCGGCCTTGCCCCGGTGGCCTTGCTGGCCTGGCTGAAACACCCGCTCACCGCCCTTGGCATGAAACCCTTCGCCGCCCGCGAGGCCGCGCGACGTCTGGAACGCGCCTGTTTGCGCGGTCCCGCCCCGGCGCCATGGATCGAAGGCCTGCGCCAATTGGCCGGGGCCAGCGAGGTGGCAGACAACCTGCTCGACCGGTTGGAGCATTGCATCGCGCCGCTGATCCGCCTGTTTGCCCAGCCCGCCATCGAACCGGGTGCGTTTCTTGCCACCCTGATCGGATGCGCCGAAGCCGCCGCCGGCAGCGATGAAACCCCCGGCGCCCAATTTTTATGGGCGTTGGAAGAAGGCGAGGCCTTGTCGCAAACCCTGGCCGAACTGCGCACCGCATTCGAAGAATTGCCGCCGCAGGATCCCGGCGCGCTGCCGGGGTTGCTGGCGGCGGCGCTGTCGGGTGCTTCGGTGCGTTCGCGCCGTGCCCTGCGCGGGCGCGAAGCAGGTTCCGAACATCCGCGCGTGTTCATCTGGGGCTTGTTGGAGGCCCGGCTGCAAACCGTCGATCTGGCGGTGCTGGGCGGTCTGGTGGAAAGCGTCTGGCCGCCGGTGGCCGATCCCGGCCCCTGGATGAACCGCAAGATGCGCGCGCAAGCGGGTCTGCCCTCGCCCGAGGAAACCATCGAACAAGCCGCGCATGATTTCGTGATGGCGGCATGTTGCGCGCCCAAGGTGATCTTGTCGATCCCGCAGCGCCGCGACGGCGCGCCCGCCGTGCCGGCGCGTTTCGTCACCCGCCTGCATGCATTGTTGCGCGGTTGGCAACGCGAATTGCCGCATCACCCGGCGCTAGATTGGGCGCATCAGATCGATCGCACCAAGCAATTAACCCCGGCCCCGCGCCCCGAACCGCGTCCGCCGTTGAAAAATCGCCCGCGCTCGCTGTCGGTGACCGACGTGGAATTGTGGTTCAACGACCCTTACGCGCTTTACGCTAAAAAGATCCTGCGTCTGCCCCGGCTGGACCCGCTGGAGCAAAACGCCGACCACGCCGATTTCGGCAATCTGGTACACACCGCCCTGTGCCGGTTCTTCACCAAAATGGGGGAGGATTGGCCGCAAGAGGCCGCCGATTTGTTGGCAGCCGATTTCAATGCGGCCATCGACAGCGCCTCGTTGCGTCCCTCGATCGCCGCATGGTGGCGGCCGCGCCTTACGCGCATCGCCCGCTTTATCGACCAATCCGAAAGCCTGCGCCGTGCCAACACCAACATCACGGCACGGCATCTGGAGATCAAAGGCAAGCTGCTATTGGGCGATTTCGAACTGCACGGCCGCGCCGACCGCATCGAGCGCATCGACCAGGACCAGTTCGCCATCATCGATTACAAAACCGGCGCCGTGCCATCACAAAGCCAGGTCGAATCCGGTTTCGCGCCGCAATTGCCGCTGGAAGCGATGATGCTGGAACGCGGCGCCTTTGCGAAACTCGACGGCGAGGTGCGGGAACTGGCGTTTTGGAAGCTTTCCGGCGGACGAGAGCCCGGACGTGTGGTCGGCTTATGGCCCAAGGAGCCCGGAAAAATCGAAGAATCAGTCGAAGACGCCTACGCCGCGCTGCGCCGTCAGATCGAAAATTTCGCCAACCCGGACCAGGCCTATCTTTCGGCCCCCGATCCGCGCCGCAATCCGCGCTTTTCCGATTACACGCTGTTGGCCCGCCGTGGCGAATGGGCGGCGCTGGATAAAGACGCCGCCGACGATGAGGGCGCGCCATGAATCATTCCTCGCCCACCGCCGAGGCGGTTTACGCCCAGGACCAGGCCTCGAACCCCGAAGTTTCGGCGTTTGTTTCAGCCTCGGCGGGATCGGGCAAAACCAAATTGCTCACCGACCGGCTGCTGCGTCTGCTTTTGGCGGGGGCCAATCCCGGCGCGATCCATTGCCTCACCTACACCAAGGCGGCGGCGGCGGAAATGGCGGTGCGGCTGCAAAAACGCCTGGGCGAATGGGTCACGACCAGCGACGAAACACTGGCCAGGGATCTGGCCTCGCTGTCGGTTGAACCCACGCCCACGGCGCAGCGCACCGCCCGCGCGCTGTTTGGCCGCGTGCTCGATCTGCCCGGCGGGATGCGTATCGGCACGATCCACGCCTTTTGCCAGTCGTTGCTGCGGCGCTTTCCGCTGGAAGCCCAACTCTCGCCGCATTTCGAACTCAGCGACGAACGCGACGCCGATCATTTGCTCAACGAGGCGCTGGAAGAAGCGCTGGCAACCCCCGACATGCCAGAACAATTGGCCATCCGCGCCTTGGCCGGAATGGTGAATCTGCAACAATTGCTGGGTCTGATCAAAGCACTTTATGCCAACGAGCGTGCCTGGGAGGCGGTGAAAACCCTCTCGTCCTTCAGCTACCGCGCGCAATTGGCGCAGGAGGCGGGGCTTTCGGTCACCAATCTCAATGATTTGATGCGTGAAGCGGTCATTGTGCCAAACGAATCCAGCTTGCGCGGTTACATTCCGCTGCTGGCGGCGCAAAGCCAGAAATACCCCACCAATCTGGCCCTGCAGACGGCCGCCTGGCTCGATCTCGACGCGGCGGCGCGCATCAAAAGCTGGGATGATTGGAAAATCGCCCTGCTCACCGCCACAGGCCAGCCGCGCAAACTTTCGCCTTTGCTATCCAAAAAACTGTTCGAGGCCAACCCCGGCATGGCGGCGGATTTCGAAGCCGAGCAACTGCGCCTGGTCGCCGTGGAAGAACAACGCGCCACTTTGCAGATGGTCGATGCCAGCACCCATCTGATCACCATCGCCAAGCGCGTCTTGTCGGGCTTCGAGGCCCGCAAACAACGTGCCGGGGTGCTCGATTACGGCGATCTGATCCAGGCCACGCGGCGGCTGCTGCAAGATCCCGGCATCGGCTGGGTGCGTTACAAGCTCGACGAGGGCATCGATCATCTGCTGCTCGACGAGGTGCAGGATACTTCGCCCAGCCAATGGGATATCGCCCGGCAATTGTGGGATGAATTCTTTGCCGGCCAGGGCGCGAACCAAAAACCGCGCACCGTGTTCGCCGTGGGCGATCAAAAACAATCGATCTATTCCTTTCAGGGCGCCGACCCGCAAGGCTTCTGGCGCGAACGCACAAAGCTGCAACGGCAAGCCGTGGGCGCCGGATTGGGGTTTGCCTCGCCCTCGCTCAACGTGTCGTTTCGTTCGGCAAGCCCCGTACTGGAACTGGTCGATCAGATTTTCCGCGTCCCGCCAGCCTCGCAAGGCGTGGGCGATGCGGGACCGGCGGGGTGGCTCGATCATCGCGTGGCGCGCGAGGGACAGGCCGGCTGCGTGACCTTGTGGCCCGTCACCCCGCAGCCCACGCCGGACGGCACCGCCAATTGGCATGTGGCGCAGCGCTATCAGTCTTTCACCTCGGCCAAACAGATGCTGGCCGACCGGCTGGCCGATCACATCCGCGATCAAACCGCGGGCAATGTGTGGTTGCCCGCCCGCAACCGCCCACTCGCCCCCGGCGACGTGCTGATTTTGGTGCGGCGGCGCGACGATTTCGTGCGCGCCCTGGGCCGGGCGTTGAAACAGCGCCATGTCCCGGTGGCCGGGCTCGATCGCATGGTGCTGACCGACGAGATCGCGGTGCAGGACCTGCTGGCGTTGTGCGAAGCACTTTTGCTGCCGGAAGATGATTTGTCGCTGGCCGAATTTCTCACCAGCCCGCTGGGCGGCCTGTCCGACGACAGCCTGATGCGATTGGCGCTGGATCGCGGCGACACGCGGCTGTTCCACATCCTGCAAGCCCGCGCCGGCGAACGCGAGGACTGGCGGGCGGCGCTCGATTTTCTGCGGCAATTGCGCGCCCGCGTCGATTTCGCGCCGCCCCATGAATTGCTCGCCACCGCACTGGGACCGCTCGGCGGCCGCGCCCGCCTGCTGGCGCGTTTGGGACCGGATGCAGCCGAACCGATCGACGAATTGCTGGCGGCGGCGTTGCGCCATGCCTCGCTTTACCCTGCCTCGCTGCAATCCTTTCTGCATTGGCTGAAATCCTCCGGCGCTGAAATCAAACGCGAAGCCGAGGCGGGCAACACCCTGGTACGCATCATGACGGTGCATGGCGCCAAGGGACTGCAAGCGCCGCTGGTGATCCTGCCCGACACCACCAGCCCGCCGCGCAACCGCAATGGCTGGCTCACGCCCAACGCCGGCCTGCCGTTTTGGATGCCGCCCAAGGACGCCGGCGGCACGCACGCCGCAAGCGCGGTCGCCGATGCCGCCCGCCTGAGCCAGGAGGAAGAAAACCGCCTGCTTTACGTGGCGCTGACCCGCGCCGAGGATCAATTATTGATCTGCGGCACAGCCCCCACGCGCGGGGTGTTGCCCGAAAATAGTTGGTATCATGCCATCCAGGCCGGATTTTCCGGGCTTGCCGGGCGCCGGGAAGCCTTTGCGGGATGGGACGGCGAGACGCAAATTTATGAGACCCCGCAACACGCCGATCCCAAACAGGAAACGTCCGCGCAAACCAGAATCCCCACTGTCCCGCCCGCATGGCTGGGAATGGCCCCCTTGTGGCAACCCGCCGCCCTGCCACCCGAGCCCGCCTTGCCGCGCCCATTGGCCCCCAGCCGTCCGCAAGACGCGGCACTTGGCCTTCCGCCGCCCGCAGGCTCGCCCGCGCAATCATTGGACCGCTTTGCGCGCGGCA
>JAJZHU010000104.1 GCA_021798375.1 Pseudomonadota bacterium
GCAAAATCACCTGCTCCAGCTTTTATGTCTGGTGGCGATGGAGCCGCCCAATTCGCTCGATGCCGACGCCGTGCGCGACGAAAAACTGAAAGTTCTGCGCGCGCTCAAGCCGCTGGAGGCCACCGACATGGCCCATTCCCTGGTCAGCGGCCAATATACCGCCGGTGTCGCCGGCGGCGTTTCGGTGCCGGGCTACTGCGCCGATCTTGGCCCCGAACGCACTTCCAACACCGAAACCTTCATCGCCCTGAAAGCCGAAGTGCGCAGTTGGCGCTGGGCGCATGTGCCGTTTTATCTGCGTACCGGCAAACGCCTGCCGCAAAAAGTGTCGGAAATCGTCATCCAGTTCCGCGATTCGCCGTTCTTCGTCTTCCCCCGCTCGGCGGGCGATCTGCAACCCAACCGTCTGGTGATCCGCCTTCAACCCGAGGAAGGCATCCGGCTGGATATGATGACCAAAGACCCCGGCCCCGGCGGCCTGCGTCTGCGCCCGGCGCAGCTCGATATTTCCTTTGAAGAAGCCTTCAAGACCCGCTACCCTGATGCCTATGAACGCTTGCTGATGGATACGGTGCGCGGATCGCAAACCCTGTTCATGCGCCGTGACGAGGTCGAGGCCGCATGGTCGTGGGTTGCGCCGATCCTCGATTATTGGTCAGGTCGTTCGGAACAACCGCGCGCCTACCCCGCCGGCAGTTGGGGGCCTACTGCCTCGATCGCCATGATCGAGCGCGACGGCCGCACCTGGCACGAAGAATATCGGTAACGGAGTAATATCATGCGTCTCGTTTTTGCCTCGCTTGCGTCCCTGATGATGATCTCGCAACCTGTCTGGGCCAGCAGTTGCGCCACCCCGCAAGACCTGGCCGCGCTGAAAGTCGCCAGCCTGAAATCCGAGTTGATGGTCACCGCCCTCACCTGTCAGGACCAGGCCCACTACAATAAATTCATGGCCAAATTCCAACCTGATCTGGTGGCCCACGAAAAGAACCTGCAAGCCTATTTCAAACGCGCCTATGGCCGCGCCGGCGAAAAGCAGCACGATGATTACATCACCAGCCTCGCCAACGCCCAATCGAACGCCGGCATCGCCCAAGGCACCGCCCTGTGCCAAGGCAACGAATCCATGTTCGACGAAGTAATGGCGCTGCCCACCGGCGCCGACCTGCCCGATTACGCCGCCGGCAAGAATCTCGCCCAACCCCTGGTCGCCGTCTCCTGCGCCGACGTGCCGACCGTGACCAAAACCAAGACTTTGGTTAAAGTCAAGCGCAAGGCCAATTCCCGCGTGGCGACAAAATCGGCCAGGATCAAGAAGAACAGCGCCTAGAGCATGATCGCCGCAGGTTGAATAACACGTAGGCGTGAATCATGCGTAAAACGAAAAGCGAGAGCATGATCGCCGCAGGTTGAATAACACGTAGGCGTGAATCATGCGTGAAAACAAAAAGCTAGAGCACGTTCGTCGCGCCTATATGGTTCAACGTGATCCGAACGTGCTCTAAGCCCGCGCGCAAAAATCACGCGGATGGCCCGCCCATCGGCCCATCCGCGTTTTTCGGTCAAACCACCGCGAAGTAGTTCTTCACAAAGCGCTCGCTTTCAATCTTCCACAGCACGACCGTGCCCTTTTCAACAAACCAGGCATCGCCGGGGCCGAATTTCAATACTTCGCCGGTGGCCTCCAGCGTGAGGGTGACATGCCCCTCCACCATCACCGCGTGTTCGTTGAATGGATAGGTCATGCGAAACACGCCCTTGGTGCAGCCGAAATAACCGCAACTCACCGCTGCGTCCGGCGCGCCAAACACCATGCGGCCGCAAATCTCGAGCTTGCCTTCGATCGGCTCCGCCCCAAGATTGCTCACCACGCCCCAAGGATCGAGACCTTCCGGTGCCCGGCCGAGAGTGATTTTATGCATATTATAACTCCTGTGTGTAAAAGATGCCGGTTTAGCGGCGTCCGTTGAAGTAACCAGACAATTGGTGGAACGTCTTGCCGGCCGACATCATCGGGCGGCGCAGCGCGTTTTTGCCAAAAATATTCATGTGCGGGATCGAACTCATCAGCTCGTAACGCGCCGATCCCTCGCTCATTCCCTCGGCCAAAACCTTGCACACGATGTGGCTCGGGGTCACCCCAAAGCCGGAGTAGCCCTGAACGAAAAAAGCATTGTCCCGTCCCGGCAATGTGCCGATCTGCGGGAACAGATTGGCGCTGCAGCACAGCGGCCCGCCCCAGGCCATGTCGATTTTCACCTTGTCGAGATAAGGGAAAATCTTAAGCATCCGGGCGCGATTCCAAGCCTTGAGATCGCCCGGGATATATTCGATATAGTCGGTGGAAGCGCCGAACAGCAGGCGGTTTTCATTGGTCACGCGGTAATAATCGATCATTGGGCGGATGTCGCTATAGGCCCCGCGGATCGGGCTGATCCGCAGGATCAATTCATCGGACAACGGCTCGGTGGCCATCTGAAAGGCATAGGTGTTGATGGTCTTGCGGTCGATGGCGGGCTCCAGCCCATCAAGAAAAGCATTGCAGGCGAAAAGAATTTTCCGCGCCCGCACACTGCCCTGGCTGGTGCGCACCACCACCGCCGCGTCGGAACCCCGGCCATATTCGACCGCGATCACCTGGCTGTTTTCAAAAATGCGCCCGCCCAGGCTTTGCAACGCCAGCGCCTCGCCGCACAACAGATTGAGCGAATGAACATGGCCGCCGCCCATGTGGCGAATGCCGCAGCTATAGGCATCGGAGCCGATCATCTGCCTCACCTCGGCGCCCACCAGCAGATCGATCTGGTTGTCGGGATCGATCGCCTTGAATTCCGCGCACCACGCGCGCAGGGTTTTTTCCTGACGCCGGTTGAATCCCATATAGCCATAGCCATGCCGGAAATCGGCGTCGATGCCGTATTTCTCGATGCGCGCCTTGATGATTCCCGCGCCGAGATTGGCGATTTTGAACATCGTCTCCAACCCCGCCGTGCCGACATGGCGTTTGATCAGTTCAAGATCATGGCCGATTCCGGCCATCACCTGCCCCCCGTTGCGCCCCGTGCCGCCGTAACCGAGATAGCGGCTTTCCAACACCACGATATTGGTGATGCCACGTTCCGCCAGTTCCAGCGACGTGTTGATGCCCGAAAACCCCCCGCCGATCACCACCACATCGGCATCAAGATCTGCCTCCAGACGCGGAAAGCTCGGGTCGTATTTGCGGGTGGCGGTGTAGTAATTAAGCGCATCGAGTTGTCTTAATGATTGATCCACGACTGTTTCTCCGCGTGTTGTGCGGCCTGCGCCGCTTTGTTGTTATTTTCAGGCGAACCGCCAAAGCCCAGGGCGGAAAACCGCGCGGGCGCGGTGAAACGAAGCTGCCGGGCGCGCGCAACACCCACCACCGCCGCCGCCTCGACCAGACCGGGCAACACGATGTTCCACGCGCCCTCCGAGCCGGTCAGCACATTGAAATGCAGATTGGCCAGCGCGAAAATCGTCCACAGCGCGACGCAGGAGATCACCGGGGCGAGCGTGCCGCGAAACAATCCCGGATCGATGTCCGGCCGGCGCCAGAAGAAAACCGGGACCGCCGCCGCCGCCAACCCCATGGCGGCGATGATGCCCAAAGTGCCAAGGTTGGTGAGCCAGGAAAACAAGGTCAACACCGGGTCGCTGCGGGTGATGGCAAAGATCGCCACCACCACGAAAGCCAACGCCGATTGCAGCAGCGAGCCGATGTGCGGGCTCTGATGCGCCCCATGGGTGCGCCCCAGGGCGGCGGGCAGCAACCCTTCGCGGCCAAGCGCGAAGAAATAGCGCGAGGCGGCATTGTGAAACGCAAGCAGCCCGGCGAAAATGCTGGTGACGAACAATACGCTCATCGTGGCCGACAGCCAGTGGCCCACATACCGGGTGGCCAGATCGAACATGAAGCTGGTGATGTCGGTCAGCGATTTCAGATGGGGGACCAACTGATCCACGCCCTGACCCAAAGTGAGACACCACATCGACAGCGCGTAAAACAGCCCGATCAGCAACACCGCGAAATAGGTGGCGCGCGGCACGGTGCGTTCGGGGTTGCGGGCCTCTTCGCCGTAAATGGTGGTTGCCTCAAACCCCATGAACCCGGCAAAGCAAAACAAAAACCCGATCGAAGGCGTGCCGCTTAACACCAGCGGCCCGAACGAGCGCAGATTGATGCCGTGCGCGCCGCCCTTGCGCAAAATGGCGCCATCGAGGACGAGCACCGCGATATATTCCGCCACCACCAGCACCGAAAGGATCTTGGCCGAAAGATCGACCTGGCGATAACCCAACACCGCGATGCAGGCCCAGGCCAGCGCGCAATAAAGATACCACGGCAGATCGACGCCGCCATAATCAAGCAGCAGATTGCGCAGCGCCACGCCGAACATGCCATACAGACCGATCTGCATCGCATTATAGGCAATCAACCCGATCATCGCCGCACCGCCGCCGGCCGTGCCGCCCAGGCCGCGGGCAACCAGGCTGTAAAACCCTCCCGCCGAGACAGCATGACGCGCCATGGCGGTATAGCCCGCCGCGAACAACAGCAAAATCCCCATGCACAGCAGCAGCATCCCGGCAAAGCCGGCGCCATCGCCAAACATCATGCCAAGCGGAAACCCGCCGGCAATGGCGACAATGGGGGCGGCGGCGGACACCACAAAGAAGGTGATGGAGGCAGTGCCCAAAGCCCCGGCGCGCAGCCGGTGTGGTTCGCGGACGCCGTCGCCATCATGGATCATGCCCGTGCTCCTTGGTTAATCGAAAGATTGGCATTCAGTGGACGCCACCCGACAAAGGCTCGGAGGACGCCCCCCCTCGATCAATATTGATACGGTAGATCGCGGCCGATGGTCAGCGGCGTTGCGGGGATGGCCCGGCAGCCGGTGCGCGCGGCCACGGATCGCGCAAAAACATCAAATATTCAGACCGAACTTGGACAATTTCGCAAGGAAACGCCTCCGGCATCGTCGCGTTCGGTTCGTTAACATCATAACTTGTTCTCGCATTTATGAAGAAACGCTCATGTCAAAATGCGCCAAAATTTTTGCAATATGCGCCAAACGCGGCTTTTTAGCGGGCCAGCGATGCAAAAAAATGCCTGCTCGGGACATGTATCAATCATGCGACCGGCGAAACCGCCGCGGCGGAACCCCTGTCCAGTTTTTAAAGGCGCGACTCAACACCGCCCCATCGGCATAACCAAGATTAAGCGCCACCTGGATCAGATCGCGCGCGGGATCGGCCAGCATGGTTTCGGCGAGATCAACCCGGCATTTGCGCAAGATTTCCCGAAAGCTGGTGCCCTCCTCGGTCAGGGCCCGTTGCAGGCTGCGCGGCGACATGCCCAGCCACCCGCTCACGCTGTGGATATCGACCGTCTCATGCCCCAAGCGTTCGCGCACCAGCCGCCCCACCCGCGAATCGATCGTCGCCTCGGCGTGCCGATGGTCGCGTTCCAACTGATGCAGCAATGGCTCGGCATACAGGGCCTGGAATTGATAGGTGCTGCGATGGCGCGAATCGAAATCGGCCTTCGACATCACAATCCGGTTGGTCGGGGCGCCAAACAGCACGGGGCAGTGAAAGGCGCGGTGATACAGCCGGCGGCCCAATGCGCTGTCGGCGCCTTCGGGGGCGGGGTGTTCGAAATGCACCTCGATCGGGGCCCATTGCCCGCCCATCACGCCGCGAAACATGCGGCAGGTGAGGGCGACGCTGAATTCGGCGTCCTGACGGCGCGCGCGGATGTTGGCATCGAGCAATTGATACTGACATTCCACCACGTCGCCGCGCTCGATCACATCAAAGCGCGTGCCGCTTTGCCAGGTAATGCCATAGCGGCGCCAGGCAATCGTGGCGGCGCGCAGGCTGGATGCGGCGAGGATCATGATCGCGGGCGGCCCGAATTGTTCCAACTGGATCTCGCCCGCCAGCCGCAGGCCCAGAAAGCGGTCGTGCGCCATCAGGGCGGCGGCCTCGAACACCGCCATGAAGATGCGCAGCTCGATCTCGGCCAGCGGGTCGCGCAGATTTTCGGGGCGCAGGTCGAAACGCGCCAGCAACCCCTCGGTGGAAAGGTTGCGCGCGGTCAAGGCCTCGATCACCAACGACAGGCCGATGGTGCGGATCTTCCCCGATTGCAGCTTTTTGCGCTCCAATCCACGCCCAGCCATTCGATGCTCTCCTTTGCGATGCCGGAGGATTCGCTGTCCCTCGCGGTGCGGGCGGGATAGCAGATGGCAATCAAGGCCGTGTGGCAAGTCTCCCCGCACTTGACGCCGCATCCCGGCGCGGCCAGAACCCGCCAGCCAGTCGATTGCGATCTGGATGAACAGGAGTGCGTGATGGCCAGCGAACCCAACCCGTCCGCCAGCGTAACGTCGGAATTTTTGCGCCGGATGGTCGAGCGCGGTTATGTGCACCAATGCTCGGCCTGGGCCGAACTCGACGCCGCCTTCGCGCGCGGCACGGTCACCGCCTACATCGGCTTCGACGCCACCGCCGACAGTCTGCATGTCGGGCATTTGCTTTCCATCATGGCGCTGCGGCGGCTGCAACAGGCGGGTCACCGGCCGATCGTGTTGATGGGGGGCGGTACCACCCGCATCGGCGACCCCAGCTTCCGCGACACCACCCGTCCGCTGCTCGACGACGCCCAGATCGCCGCCAACATCGCCGGCATCCGCCAGGTGTTCGAGCGTTTTCTCCGCTTCGGCGACGGCCCTGGCGACGCCATCATGCTCAACAACGCCGATTGGCTCGACCAGCTAGGTTATATTCCGTTTTTGCGCGATTTTGGCCCGCATTTCACCATCAACCGCATGCTCACCTTTGATTCGGTGCGGTTGCGGCTGGACCGCGAACAGCCGCTCACCTTTCTCGAATTCAATTACATGCTGTTGCAGGCGTATGATTTCGTCGAACTGTCGCGCCGCCATGGCTGCTGCCTGCAGATGGGCGGTTCGGATCAATGGGGCAATATCATCAACGGCATCGAACTGGGGCGGCGCGTCGATGGACGCGAGTTGTTCGGTCTGACCACCAATCTGCTCACCACCGCCTCCGGCACCAAAATGGGCAAGACCGCGGGTGGTGCCGTGTGGCTCAACGCCGATCGCCTCTCGCCCTATGATTTCTGGCAATTCTGGCGCAACACCGAAGACGCCGATGTGGGACGCTTTTTGCGCCTCTTCACCGAGCTTTCGCTGGAACAGATCGCCGCGCTCGAACAATTGGAGGGCGCCGAACTCAATCGGGCCAAGATTCTGCTCGCCAATCTGATCACCGCCCAATTGCACGGCGAAGCGGCGGCGGCGCAGGCGGCCGAAACGGCGCGGTTGGCCTTTGCCGGCCACGGCGCCGTCGAGGGCTTGCCGCAAACCGACCTGCCCGCCCACGACTGGCCGCAGGGCTTGCCGCTGGCCGAGGCATTGCTGCGTGCGGGGCTGGTGGAATCCAAGGGCGAAGCCCGCCGCCTGATGGCGGGCGGCGGTGCGAGGCTTGAAGGCGAACCGGTCGATGAAGCCACGCCGCCCATCACATGCCAAGCCGGAACCACCATACGGCTTTCGGCCGGGCGCAAACGCCATGCGTTGATCAGATTTGTGTGACAGGGCGTCAGCCGCCCCACCCACCCCTCGGCATCGGGTGCCGCGATCTTTTCCGTGTTTTGGCGAGCGATTTTATGCGGTCGAGTGAGAGCAGGAGACCGCATATTGCCCTGGCCCGGTCGGCGGGGCAGGGCATCGACAATACGTATAATTACGCGGGGATGATCCGCTTCTACCGAAGCAACGCCAATCGGCTATAATCGTCCAGCGAAACTCGTG
>JAJZHU010000105.1 GCA_021798375.1 Pseudomonadota bacterium
CCAGATCCAGTCGTTGTCGGCGAGATTGGGAAACAGGCCGGCCTGGCCGGTGGCGTTTTGGCCATGGCAGGGCGCGCAATTTTGCAAGAACACGGCGCGGCCCGCGCTTTCGGCGAAGCGGCGGGTGGCGTCGTCGGATTCGATCGCGGCCAGCGGCATGGCGGCGATTTTGGTGCGCCATTCAAGCTGGGCGGCGGCGGCATCGGCCTGGGATTGCGCCAGGGCCTTGACCTGCGTGTAGCCCAGGGCGCCGGGGTAGAAGCCGCGCAATCCCGGAGCACTCGGATAGGCCCACATATAGGCCACCGCGACGGCGATGCAGATCAGGAAGGTGACGATCCACCAGTTCGGCACCGGATTTTCCAGCTCGGCGATGCCGTCCCATTCGTGGCCGGTGGTGTATTGCTTGGCGACTTCGTCGAATTCACGCTGGGCCATCGAGTTCGTCCTTCATGGCAAAGGGAATGCGCGCGGCGGCGGATTGTTCGGCCCGCACGCGGTGGTCGCGGCGATAGGTCAGCCAGACGATGACGCCGAACATTAAAATACCCGCCGCCATTATGACGGTATCGCCCCACTTCATCAGGATGCTCATGGCTTCACCGTGCCCACGGGATCGCCCGCGGCGTTGAAATCGACCATCGTGCCGAGCACCTGGAGATAGGCGATCAGCGCGTCCATTTCGGTGAGTTTGCCGGGATATACCAGGGCGCTGGCGACTTTTGCCCCCGGATAACGCTTTGTCAGTGCGGCGGCGTCGCCGCCCAATCCGGCCTGGGCCAGAATATCGCTTTGCGCGGCGATTTCCATGCGGTTGTCATAGGGCACGCCTTCGATCGCCAATGTCTTCAGGCGCTCGTCGATGTCGGCGGTTTCCAGCGCGTCGTGTTTCAGGAAGGCGTAGGGCGGCATCACCGATTGCGGCACCACGGCGCGCGGATCGGTGAGATGGGCCATGTGCCAGGCATTGGAATAGCGTCCGCCGACACGCGCCAGGTCGGGGCCGATGCGCTTTGATCCCCATTGGAACGGGTGATCGTACATGCTTTCGGCGGCAATCGAGTAATGGCCATAGCGCTGCGTTTCATCGCGGAACGAGCGGATCATCTGGCTGTGGCAGAGGTAGCAGCCTTCGCGGATGTAGATGTCGCGGCCGAGCAATTCCAACGGCGTGTAAGGGCGGATATTGCCGACTTTCTGCACCGTGCTTTGGATCGTGAACAAAGGCACGATTTCGACGATGCCGCCAAGCGAGATCACCAGAAAGGTGAGCATGAGCAGCAGCGGCACCGATTTTTCGATGTTGGCGTGGGTGAATTTGGCGGGCGATGCGGGGTTTGGATTTGCCATGAGCTTCACTCCGCCGCCACGGCGACGGCGACGCGGGTGTTGGCGCGCGCGATGGTCAGGCCGAAGTTGGTCAGAGCCAGCACCACGCCGGCGAGATAGAACCCGCCACCCAGCGCGCGCACCACATAGAACGGATGCATCGCGGCGACCGAATCGACGAAGGAATAACGCAGAAGGCCGTAGGAATCATAGGCTTTCCACATCAGCCCGGCAGTGATGCCGGAGATCCACATCGAAGTGATATAAAGCAGGATGCCGACGCTGCCCAACCAGAAGTGCCATTCGACCATTTTCAACGAATAGAGCTGCTGACGCCACAGGCGCGGCACCAGATGATAGAACGAGCCGAACACCATGAAGGCGACCCAGCCGAGCGCGCCCGAATGGACGTGACCGATGATCCAATCGGTGTAATGGGCCAGGCCGTTCACCGCCGGGATCGCCAGCAACGGGCCTTCGAAGGTGGCCATGCCGTAGAAGGCCACCGACACCACCAGAAAGCGCAGAATCGGATCGGTGCGTAACTTGTCCCATACGCCCGACACGGTCATGATGCCGTTGACCATGCCGCCCCACGACGGGATCCACAGCATGATCGAAAAGGCCACGCCCAGGGTTTGCGTCCAATCCGGCAGGGCGGTGTATTGGAGATGATGCGGGCCGGCCCAGATATACAGAAAGATCAGCGCCCAGAAATGCACGATCGACAGGCGGTAGGAATAGATCGGGCGTTCCGCCTGTTTGGGCAGAAAATAATACATCATGCCGATCACGCCGGCGGTGAGCAGGAAGCCCACCATGTTGTGGCCGAACCACCACTGGATCATCGCATCCTGCACGCCGGCGTAGACCGGGTAGGATTTCGACGACAGCAGATCGATCGGCAGCGTCATGTTGTTGGTAATCCAAAGCACGCCCACCACGATCACGTAGGACAGGAAAAACCAGTTGGCGACGTAGATATGCGGTTCCT
Source organism: Pseudomonadota bacterium (assembly GCA_021798375.1). Lineage (GTDB taxonomy): Bacteria > Pseudomonadota > Alphaproteobacteria > Acetobacterales > Acetobacteraceae > JAJZHU01. The sequence goes on from JAJZHU010000105.1 coordinate 2,324, forward strand.
TGCGCCTGACCAATGTGCCGATGAAGATCACCGCATAAGCGATCCAGACGATGGCCAGCCACAAATCGGCATACCATTCGGCCTCGGCGTATTCCTTGCTTTTGGTGGCGCCCAGAAGATAACCCTGGATCGCCAGCACCAGGAACAACTGGAAGCCCCAGAACACGAAATTGGCGAATCGCGGGCCGCCGAACAGGCCGATGCGGCAGGTTCGTTGCACCACATAGAGCGAGGAGGCGAACAATGCATTGCCAGTGAAACCGATCACCACCGCCGTGGTGTGGCACGGGCGCAAACGGCCGAAATTGCCGTATTCGCCGAAATTAAGCAGCGGAAACGCCAGTTCGGTGGCGATGAACAGCCCGATGGACATGCCGACGATGGCCCAGAACAAGGTCGCCAGCACGAATTTTCGCACCACCGCCTCGTTGTAACCATCGATCACCCACGGACGCGCGGGCGCGACCCCACTCGGCGGCGCAACAGCGGCGCTGGAATTCATGCTCGACCCCCAATTCTTCAAGACGGCCACCCCGACCGCCCGCAGCGGACACCAAAGCGGCGTCCACTCCCTCTAGATTGTGCTTTGCAGCATATTGCAGCGCAGCAGCGGGTCAAGCCCATGGGCGGGGAAAGATGACATTTCTGCGATGCGGTGCGGACAATGTTAAGTTGGCGTGCCGATCAGACAATGGGGCGGATTAGCGTTTATAAACCGACCATAGCAAAATCCAGCGGATCACCGGGAACCAGGCGACGCCGGCGACGATGAAATAGGCCAGTTGCAACAGCCAACGGCCGGAGGGTATGGCGCTGCCGATGGTGGCGGCCAGGGCCAGATAGGCGACGAAAAATGCAATTCCACCCAGGGTGGCGATCAATGGACGCGACATGGGATCCGTCTAGCCGATCCGGCGCCGAGCCGCCAGCCTGAGGTTGCGGCCGAAACGGCAAACCGGTACAGACGGGGTGAAATCAACGCTGGCGGCAGGAGAGCAGGACAGATGGATCTAAAGGACCATATTCGCGGCATTCCGGATTTCCCCAAACCGGGCATCTTGTTTTACGATCTTTCGACGTTGCTGCGCCATCCGGATGCCTGGGCGGTGGCGTTGGGGCGCATGGCGCGGCTGGTGCGCATCTGGCAACCGGATATGCTGGCCGGGATCGAAAGCCGCGGGTTTTTGTTTGCGGCCCCCCTGGCGCAACAGCTTGGCTGCGGCTTTACCATGCTGCGCAAGCCCGGCAAATTGCCCGGTGCGACCATCGGCATCGAATATGGGCTGGAATACGGCAACGACCGCATTGAAATTCAGGCCGACGCGGTAACGCCTGGCCAGCGCGTGGTGTTGCTCGACGATCTGCTGGCCACCGGCGGCACCATGGCGGCGGGGATTTCGCTGCTGCGCCAGGTGGGGGCCGAGGTTCCGGGTGCCGCGGCGTTGATCGAGCTTGCTTTTTTGAAGGGCCGCGACAGGCTTGATGTGCCGTTCGAATCGCTGGTGCAATACGAGGAGTAGGGCGCTTTAAACGGCGGAGCGCGGGATGAGGTTGACACAAACCTGCAACATCGCTTTGCTGCCCGCCGCACGCCGTCTTGGGACGGTGCCAGGAGGAACGAATTGCCGCAAAGCTCCCAGCAGGGCAATGCACGGCGCGGATTGAACCGCCGCCGCCTGATCGAAGGATTCGGTGCTCCTGCCTTGCTGGCCTGGGCGCTGGGCCCGCTGTGCCGCGCGCGCGCCTTCACGCAGGCGCTGGCGGCCGATATTGCCGCCGATGACAATTTGCTGCTGGTGGGCGGCCCCGCCACCGGGCGGCTGGCGCAATGGGCCAATCTGATCTGCCCGCTGCTTGGCCCGGCTTTGGGGGGTGGCGGCAGCCTGCATTGGACCGCCGTCGGCGCCGCCGATGGCGTGACCGCCGCCAATCAATTCGACGCGCGTGTTTCGCCCGACGGCAATACCGCCTTGCTGCTGCCCGGATCGGCGGCGATCGCCCAATTGATCGGCGATCCGCGCGCGCGTTTCGATGCCGGCACCTGGGTGGCGGGATTTGCCGGGCTTTCATCCACCGTGGTGATGGGCCGCGTGCCATTGACCGAACTGCCCGCCAACGCGCCGCTCGTGGTGCTGGCGGACGATCCCAGCGGCGCCGATCTGCCGGTTTTGCTGGGACTGACCTTGCTCGGTTACCGTGTGAAGCCGGTCAGCCTGCAAAGCACGCTGGGAGATGCGCGCGCGGCGCTGGTGCAGGGCCAGATCGATATCGCCGCGCTTTCGGATGCCTCGGTGCGCAATGTGGCGCCTTGGCAGAAATCGGGCCTTGTCCCGCTGTTCAGTCTGGGCAGCATCGATGCCGCGGGCGGTCCCCTTCCCGATCCCGCGTTTCCGGCGCTGCCGCCGCTGGAAAGCCTGCTGTTGGCCAAAGGTATCGATACCACGGGGCCGCTGCCCACCGCCTGGCGGGCTTTGAGCACGGCGAAACAATTGACTCTGGGGCTGGTGCTGCCGCAGCTCACGCCCGCGAGCAGGGTGGCGCAATGGCGGCAGGCCTGCGCCGACGGCATCGCATCGCTGACCATCCAGGCCATCGCCGCGACCGAATCATTGCGGTTTGTGACCCAACCCGCCGCCGCCGCGGTGATCTCGGCGCTGACCGCGCCCGCCGGGGCGCAACTGGAATTGCACCGGTGGTTGGCCAATCAGCTTGGGTGGCGGCCGAGTTAGCGCGAGATTCGAGACGGCATCAAAGTAAATATAACTAAAATCAATAAGTTGATGGAAGAATCTTCTCTTTGTTCACAAAAAGAAGACTCCTTCTTTGATTAACTTACTGATTTTACTAAATTTATTCTTAATGCACTTTCTAGAGCATGTTCGGATCACGTTGAACCACATATGTGCGACGAACATGCTCTAGCTTTTTGTTTTTGCGCATGATTCACGCCTGCGTGTTATTCAACCTGCGGCGATCATGCTCTAGGCTGCACATCAACAAACTACGCGGGAGATCTCGATTGTTCATTATTCTGGCGGCGATCAGTCCGATCTTCATCATGATCGGCGTGGGCGCCGTGGCGGTTCATTTGGGTATATTGCCGCGATCGAGCATGCGGTCGCTGGGCACTTTCGTGGTTCATTTTGCCTTGCCGTGTCTGCTGTTCCGTTCGTTGTCGCACCAATCGATCGGCCAGGCATTCAATGTTGGATATCTCGCGGCCTATGCGAGCGGATCGCTGTTCGCTTTTTTTACCGGCGTCGTGCTTGCGAAATATTGGCACAAGCGCCCCAATGCGATCGGCGCCATGGTGGGGGTCGGCATGTCGCTGTCCAACAGTGCTTTTATCGGCTATCCGCTGATGCTGCAATTTTTGGGCGCGAAGGCGGTCGGCCCGCTTGTGATGTGCATGATCGTTGAAAATATCGTGATGCTGCCGTTGGGATTCGCATTGGCCGAATTGGAAAGCGGGCACCAATTGAGTCTGTTTCAGGTCATCGTCCAGACCGTCCGGCGTCTGAGCCGCAACCCGCTGTTGATCGCCATCTTGCTGGGGATCATTGCTTCGGTGTTGCATCTGGCACTGCCTGCGCCGATTGCCAAGGTGATCGACATGCTTGCCGGGGCATCGGCGCCGGTGGCGTTGTTTGTGATCGGCGGCACTTTGGTCGGTATCCGATTGCATGGCATGGCGACGGATATTCTGCAAATCGGCGTTGGCAAACTTTTGTTGCACCCGCTGGCGATTTTCGTGATGTTTCTGATTTTGCCACCGGTACCGCGACAATTGGTGTTTGCCGGGATTTTGGTCGCCTCGACGCCGATGCTGAGCATCTATCCCATTCTTAGCCAGAAATATAATTATGAGGATACCGCCAGCGCGGCTCTGGTGCTTGTGACGGCGGCATCGTTTGTGACGATTACCTGCATCGTCTGGACGCTGGTGAGATTCCTTCCTATGATGTTCCCAAGTTAGAGCATGATCGCCGCAGGTTGAATAACACGTAGGCGTGAATCATGCGTAAAAACAAAAAGCTAGAGCACGTTCGTCGCACGTATATGGTTCAACGTGATCCGAACGTGCTCTAGAACAAAAATCAAATATGGGGAACGCGATATGATTCGTCCTTGGATTTTCGAATTCGCCAATTGCACGCCCATCGCCGGCGAGCCGTTGTTCGATTGGTATTTCGATCTGTGGGAACAGGCCGAGCGGATCGGTTTCGAGGGGATCTTTTTCAGCGAGCATCATTTCCGCCGCATCTATACCACCCCTTCGCCGCATCTGTTGATCGCGGCACTGGCGATGCGCACGCGCACGCTGCGTTTGGGGGTGATGGGGTCGGTGTTGCCGTTGCACAGCCCCTGGCGCATGGCCGAGGAGATCGGCATGCTCGATCATCTGACCAATGGGCGGCTCGAAGTCGGCTATTCCAGCGGGGTCGGTCCTGCGGAAACCAGCATCGCGGGGATCCCGCTCGACGAGGTCCGGCCCCGCTTTGACGCGGCGCTGGCATTGATCGAACAGGCCATCAACGGTGAGCCGGTCACTGCCTCGGACCAGTTCGGCCGGTTCGGGCCGTTGGAAACCAGGCCGCAGCCGTTGCGCCCGTTGCCGCCGCGCTGGACCACCGTGCTGGGCACCGGATCGGCACAGGCGGCGGCGCAGCGCAAGCTTAATATCTGCACCGGATTTCTGTCGGTTGCGGAAGCCTTGAAGGTGTTCGATGCCTATCGCGCCGCCGTGGGGGGTGATTGCCCTGAAAAAATCGCGCTGCGGCGCAACATATTGATCGGCGACAGCAACAGTGCGGCGGCCGAGCTTGCCGCCATCGCCGAGGCCGGCACGCGGGCGGAATTCGACATGGCGAACCGTGGCGGAGCAGAGGCGTTGGTGCCCGATCTGCCCAGCAAATCGCCGCTGGATTTCATGTTTGGCGCCGACGAGGTGATCCACGGCACCGTGGCCCGCGTGTCTGAACAGATCATCCACCAATGCCGCACGTTGGGGGCCGGACATATGCTGGGTTTCGTATTCAATAATATCCCGCGGGCAGCGGTGGTGCGGAATTATCAGCTTTGGGAGCAGGTTATTCCGCAATTGCGGGCCGCGAAGGTTTGATACCACACGGCGTAGAGGATCGATCCTTACGCCGTTGGGTATCAGATACTTTAAATCAGGAAGTGGTGTTTATGATCCGATTTGTCGTCGGGGTGGAACGGAAGATAATAATCGCATTCCACTCGGATCAATTGGCCGACCAGCGCCGCGATCATCAGCGCGAAAACGGCGGCTAAAACTTCGAACATGGCACAATCCCTTCACGTCTTGATTGGTGCATTGCACAATAAACCAATCTGGCCGAATCGCAAGTATTTCAGGTCCCTCTTTTTTCATGAAAATGCATTCATGAAGGCGTTTTCATGAACACGCCCGCCCCGGCGGTTGAGAAAACGCCGGGGCGGGTGGCGCGCGATGTCGCGCCGGGTGGCTTGGCGTGGGCCG
>JAJZHU010000106.1 GCA_021798375.1 Pseudomonadota bacterium
AGTCATATGCGATAGCCCTGATCCACAGCCCAACCATCTTGTCGCACTGCATCAATTCAGCTACACCGTGTCGCCTTCCGGGCGGGCCGGGTGCCTGGCGGGCCTTGCACCAAAATTTCAGGTTTGGTGTTATTGTCCCCCCAACCCCGTGAAGGAACCAATTATGGCCCGTAATAAGATTGCCTTGATCGGCGCCGGCAATATCGGTGGCACGCTTGCTCATCTTGTCGGATTGAAGGAACTTGGTGACGTCGTGTTGTTCGACGTGTTCGCGGGCGTTGCCGCGGGCAAGGCGTTGGACCTGATGCAATCGGGCCCGGTCGATGGGTTTGACAGCAACATGGTCGGCAGCAGCGATTATGCCGCCATCGCCGGCGCCGACGTGGTGATCGTCACCGCCGGTTTCCCGCGTATGCCGGGCATGTCGCGCGATGATCTGGTGGCCAAGAACGCGGGCGTGATCGCCACCGTGGCCGAAGGCATCAAAACCTACGCGCCGAACGCTTTCGTGATCTGCATCACCAACCCGCTCGATGCGATGGTGTATCTGCTGCAACAAAAATCGGGCCTGCCGGCGAACAAGGTGGTGGGCATGGCGGGCGTGCTCGACAGCTCGCGCTTCCGTTTGTTCCTGGCGCATGAATTCAATGTGTCGGTCGAAGACGTGACGGCGTTCGTGTTGGGTGGTCATGGCGACACGATGGTGCCGTTGATCCGTTACAGCACCGTGGCCGGTATTCCGGTGCCGGATTTGATCAAGATGGGCTGGAGCACGCAAGAAAAGATCGACGCGATCGTGGCCCGCACCGCCAACGGCGGCGGCGAGATCGTGAAGCTGCTGGAACGCGGCAGTGCGTTTTATGCGCCGGCCGCCTCGGCGATCGAGATGGCCGATTCGTATCTGAAGGACAAAAAGCGCGTCTTGCCCGTGGCGGCCTATCTCGACGGCCAATATGGCGTGCGCGACCTATATGTCGGCGTGCCGGTGGTGATCGGCGCGGGCGGCGTGGAACGTATCGTGGAAGTTGAATTTACTGCTTCGGAAAAGGCTGCTTTCGACAAATCCTGCGCGGCTGTGCAGGAACTGATCGTCGCCACCAAGAAGCTGGTCGGTTAGGGGGCTGCTTTTTATATGAACATCCATGAATATCAGGGCAAAGAGCTCCTGAAAAAATACGGCGTCGCGGTGCTCGACGGCTATGTGGCCTGGACGCCGGAAGAAGCTCTGGCAGCCGCCCAAAAGCTGCCCGGCCCCATTTACGTGGTAAAGTCGCAGATCCATGCCGGTGGCCGCGGTGCGGGCAAGTTCGAGGGTGATCCGAATGGCAAGGGCGGTGTGCGCCTGGCCAAATCGCCGGAAGACGCCAAGGCCGCCGCCGAGGCGATGATCAACCACGTGTTGATCACCAAGCAAACCGGCCCCGCCGGCCGCAAGGTGAATCGCGTCTATGTGGAAGCCGGCTGCGATATCGCGCGTGAGCTTTATGTGTCGCTGCTGGTCGATCGCGTCACGTCGCGCGTGCTCATCATGGCTTCGACCGAAGGCGGGATGGAGATCGAGGAAGTCGCCGAGCATCACCCGGAAAAAATTCTGCGTGCGGCGATCGATCCCGTCACGGGCGTGCAGCCGTTCCATGCCCGCAAGCTGGCGTTCGGTTTGGGTTTGGTGGGCAAGCAAGTCGCCGCTTTCACCAAATTCGTCACCGCCATGTATAACGCCTTTGTCGATTTGGATTGCGCGATCGTCGAGATCAATCCGCTGGTTGTCACCGGAGCGGGCGACGTGGTGGCCTTGGACGCCAAAGTAAGCTTTGACGACAGTGCGTTGTACCGTCATCCCGAAGTTGAAAAGCTGCGCGACGAATCCGAGGAAGATCCGAAAGAGCTGGAAGCCAACAAATACAGCCTGAGCTATGTGGCGCTCGATGGGTCGATCGGCTGCATGGTGAATGGCGCCGGTTTGGCGATGGCGACCATGGACATCATCAAGCTGTATGGCGGCAGCCCCGCCAACTTCCTCGATGTGGGCGGCGGTGCCACCAAGGAGCGCGTGACGGCGGCGTTCAAGATCATCCTGTCGGATCCCAACGTGGAAGGCATTCTGGTCAACATCTTCGGCGGCATCATGCGCTGCGATGTGATCGCCGAGGGCGTGGTGGCTGCCGCGCGCGAGGTGAGCCTGAATGTGCCGTTGGTGGTGCGTTTGGAAGGCACGAACGTTGAACTGGGCAAAGAGATCATGGCCAAGTCGGGCCTGCCGATCATCAGCGCCGATAACCTGGCCGATGCCGCTGAAAAAGTGGTCAAGGCCGTGAAGGAGGCCGCGTAATGGCCATTCTCGTCGACGCGAACACGCGCGTCATTACTCAAGGCTTCACCGGCGCCCAGGGCACGTTCCACTCGGAACAGGCCATTGCATACGGCACCAAGGTGGTTGGCGGCGTAACCCCCGGCAAGGGTGGGCAAACCCATCTGGACCTGCCGGTGTTCAACACGGTGGCCGAAGCGGTGGCCAAGACCGGCGCCACGGCCTCGGCGATCTATGTGCCGCCGCCGTTCGCGGCCGACAGCATCCTGGAAGCCATCGACGCCGAGGTTCCGCTGATCGTGTGCATCACCGAGGGCATCCCGGTGCTGGATATGATCAAGGTGTATCGTGCGCTGCAAGGCAGCAAATCGCGCCTGATCGGGCCGAACTGCCCTGGCGTGATCACACCGGAAGCCTGCAAGATCGGCATCATGCCGGGCCATATCCATCGCCGCGGCAAGATCGGCATCGTGTCGCGTTCGGGCACGCTGACCTATGAAGCGGTGGCGCAAACCACTGCCGCGGGTCTGGGCCAGAGCACCTGCGTGGGCATTGGCGGCGATCCGGTGAAGGGAACCGATTTCATTGAAATTCTGGAATTGTTCCTGAACGACGATGAAACCGTTGCCATCGTCATGATCGGCGAAATCGGTGGCCAATCCGAGATCGATGCCGCCGAGTTCATCGCGCGTGAAAAGCGCAAGAAACCGGTGGTGGGCTTTATTGCCGGGTCAACGGCGCCTCCGGGCCGCCGCATGGGCCATGCCGGTGCGGTGATTTCGGGCGGCAAGGATACCGCTGCGGCGAAATTCGAAGCCATGCGTCTGGCCGGGATCCACGTGGCCGAAAGCCCGTCGGCGCTGGGCAGCACCATGGTGAAGGTGTTGAAGGGCTAGACCATGCGTTAGGCTGGAGCCGCCCATGCGGCTCCGGCATCGCTTTGGCGATTAAGTGTCTAATCGAAGTTCAATCATCGGAGTATGTAGAGCGCCCTTCTTGCTTGCGTAACCTTTCTGTCAACTAAATGTCTCGCCTACATAACGATCAACAAACTGGCGGTGTTCCCGCCGGTCCTTTTTTGACTACTAGAGGAGTGACCCCATGCCGGGCGTCGATCAACTTCTTACCGCGTTTAATGGCGCGAATGCGGCCTTTATTGCCGATCTTTATGCCAAATGGGTCGAAAACCCGGCACAGGTCGATGTCTCCTTCGGAGAATTATTTTCCGCTCTCAACGACGAGTCGCGTTCCATCCTGACGGATGCGTCGGGAGCCAGTTGGGCGCCGCGCAAATACGATGTCGGCGAGGCCGAGCCGGCAAAGCCGGCCGCCAAGGGCGGCAAGGCAGCGCCAGGAGCCGCCGGTGTCGATCCCGCGGCGGTGCGGGCGGCGATTTTGGACAGTATCCGCGCCTTGATGCTGATCCGCGTCTATCGTGTGCGCGGGCATCTCGAAGCGCATCTCGACCCGCTTGGTTTGCAGTTGCCGAAAACCCACCCCGAGCTTGATTATCGCACTCACGGTTTCACCGAGGCGGATCTGGATCGGCCGATCTTTATCGATCATGTGCTGGGTCTGGAAACAGCGACACTGCGCGAGATCATTTCGATCCTGCGGCGGACTTATTGCGGGTCGATGGGCGTGGAGTTCATGCACATCCAGAACCCGGACCAAAAAGCCTGGATCCAGCGCCGGGTGGAAAATGCACCTTGGCATGCGTTGTTCGATGCCGATGGCAAGCGCAAGATTCTCACCCAATTGGTGGAAGCCGAAGGGTTCGAGGCCTTTTGCCAACGCAAATTCGTCGGCACCAAGCGTTTTGGGCTTGAGGGCGGCGAGGTGACGATCCCCGCGCTGCACGCGATCATCGAAAGTGCGGTGGGCGCGGGGGTGAACGAAATCGCCATCGGCATGCCGCATCGCGGCCGCCTGAGCACGCTGGTGAATATCGTGAAAAAGTCCTTCACCCAGGTGTTTTCCGAATTTGGCGGCGTAAGCTCGAAGCCCGAGGATATACAGGGGTCGGGCGATGTGAAATATCATCTCGGCACTTCGACCGATCTCGATGTCAATGGCCGCATGGTGCATATTTCCTTGCAGCCGAATCCTTCGCACCTGGAGGCCGTTGATCCGGTGGTGATCGGCAAGGTGCGCGCGCGGCAGGATGTGGCGGGGGATACGAAAGACCGGCGCTCGGTGCTGGCTATTTTGCTGCATGGCGATGCGGCGTTTGCCGGTCAGGGGTTGGTGTATGAAACTCTGGCGATGAGCCAATTGATTGGCTATCGCGTTGGCGGCACGGTGCATGTGGTGGTGAATAATCAGATCGGCTTTACCACGGTGCCCGCGCACGCCTATTCGGGGCTTTACTGCACCGATGTGGCCAAATCGATCCAGGCGCCGATTCTGCACGTCAATGGCGACGATCCCGAGGCGGTGGTGTTCGCCGCGCGCACGGCGGCGGAATATCGTCAACAATTCGGCGCGGATGTCGTGCTCGACATCGTCTGCTATCGCCGTCATGGCCACAACGAATCCGACGAGCCGGCTTTCACCCAACCCTTGATGTATAAGGCGATTCGCGAACGTGCGACCACCCGTGCGCTTTATGTGCGTCAATTGGTGGCGGAGGGCGTGCTTTCGTTCGCCGATGCCGATGGGATGATGGAACGCTTTAATGTGGTGCTGGAAGGCGCCTATTCGGCGGCGCATAATTACAAGCCGAACAAGGCGGATTGGCTGGAAGGCCATTGGACGGGGCTGAAGGACGCCTCGTCGCGCCCGGAAGATGTGGTGGAATCCAACACCGATGTGCCGCTTGAAACATTGCGCGAAGTGGGCAAGGCTTTGGCCAGCGTGCCGGACGATTTTGCGGCGAATCCGAAAATCACCCGCCAGTTGAAGGAAAAGCAGGCAGCGTTCGACAGCGGCGAGGGCATCGATTGGGCCACCGGCGAGGCTTTGGCCTTCGGCACTTTGCTGCTGGAAGGCAACCGCGTGCGGCTTTCGGGGGAAGATTGCCAACGTGGCACTTTCAGTCAGCGTCACGCCGTGCTGATCGATCAGAACAATCAAAATGAATATACGCCGCTGAATAATATTCGTCCTGGACAGAAACGGATCGAAATTTTCAACTCGCTGCTGTCGGAAGTTGGCGTGCTTGGGTTCGAATATGGCTATTCGCTGGCCGATCCTTACACTTTGGTGTTGTGGGAAGCGCAGTTCGGCGATTTTGCCAATGGCGCGCAGGTGATTATCGATCAGTTCATTGCCGCCGGCGAAACGAAATGGCTGCGCATGTCGGGCCTGACCTTGTTGCTGCCGCATGGGCACGAAGGGCAGGGGCCGGAACATAGCTCGGCGCGGCCGGAACGCTATTTGCAGCTTTGCGCCGAACGCAACATGAGTGTTTGCAACATCTCGACTCCGGCGAATTATTACCACGCCTTGCGGCGCCAAATGCGGCGTGATTTCCGCAAGCCATTGGTGATAATGACGCCGAAATCCCTGTTGCGTCATAAATTATGTGTTTCGCCGCTGGCGGATTTCGCCGAAGGCAGCGTGTTTCAAACTGTCATCGACGAGATCGATCCGATCAATGCGCCCGAGAACATCAAGCGCGTCGTGCTTTGTACCGGCAAGGTTTATTATGATCTTCTGCTCGAACGGCGCCAAAAAGGCGTGACAGATGTGGCGATCGTGCGCATGGAACAGCTCTATCCGTTCCCGGAACGCAGCATGCCGCGCGTGCTGAGCGCTTATAAGAACGCCGAGGTGGTGTGGTGCCAAGAGGAGCCCGAGAACATGGGCTATTGGCATTACCTGGATCGACAGATCGAAAAAGTGCTGGTGGATCTTGGTAACTCTGCCAAACGTCCCTCGTATGTGGGGCGTGTCGATGCGGCGTCGCCCGCCACGGGTCTTGCCAAAATCCATGCGGCCGAGCAAATCGCGCTTGTCCGCGAGGCGCTTTGTCTAACTTAGTTTAACCGACGCATTTGCCCGCCCCAATCATCAAGAAGGGCGGGCGTTGCTCTCATCGTCCCCAAAGACCAAAGGACAGAATCTACCAATGGTAACGAAGATCACGGTGCCCACTTTGGGTGAAAGCGTATCCACCGCGACCATCGCGCGATGGTTGAAGAAACCTGGCGATGCGGTGAAAGCCGACGAGCCGCTGGTGGAGCTGGAAACCGACAAGGTGACGGTGGAGGTGAATTCTCCCGTTGCCGGCGTGCTCGCCGATATCGCGGTCTCCGAGGGGGCCGAGGTGGAAGTTGGTGCGTTGCTTGGCAACGTGAACGAGGGCGGGGTGGCTGCTGCCGCGGCGCCGGTTACGGCTGCGACCGAAGGTGTTTATGCGCCACCGACGACGCCTGGTCCGCTGGCGCGCCCCGCTTCGCCGCCCAGCGTCTCGCCACCCAGCGCCTTGCCGTCCGGTCCGGCGGTGCAGAAAATTCTGGCTGAAAATGCGCTCACTCCCGCGGCCATTGGGGCGGGTTCGGGCAAGGATGGGCGTTTGACCAAAGGCGACGTGCAGGCGTTCCTGGCGCAGCCACCGGCGGCCGCGGCTGTGGCTGCAGCACCCAAGGCGCCGCGGGCGGATAATCCGCGCGAGGAACGGGTGAAGATGACTCGTCTGCGCAAGACGATCGCTTTGCGCTTGAAAGAAGCGCAGAACACCGCGGCGATGCTGACTACTTTCAACGAAGTGGACATGTCGGCGGCGATGGCATTGCGCGCCGAATACAAGGATGCGTTCGAGAAAAAGCACAACGGCGTGCGTTTGGGTTTCATGAGTTTCTTCGTGCGCGCCACCGTGGCGGCGTTGCAGGAATTTCCCGCCGTGAACGCCGAAATCGATGGCGACGAGATTATCTATAAGAACTTCGTCAACATGGGTGTGGCGGTTGGCGGCCCGAACGGGTTGGTGGTTCCGGTCATCAAGGACGCGCAGGAGCTTTCTTTTGCCGGCATCGAAAAAGCCATCAGCGATTTTGGCAAGCGTGCGCGCGATGGGCAGTTGAAGATCGACGATCTCGCCGGCGGCAGTTTTTCGATCACCAACGGCGGCGTTTATGGTTCGTTGATGTCCACCCCGATCCTCAATCCGCCGCAATCGGCGATCCTGGGAATGCACAAGATTCAGGACCGCCCGATGGCGGTGGCCGGCAAGGTCGAGATCCGTCCGATGATGTATCTGGCGCTGTCCTATGATCATCGCATCGTCGATGGCAAGGAGGCCGTGTCGTTCCTGGTGCGGGTGAAGGAAAATATCGAAGATCCGCGCCGCTTGTTGCTGGATTTGTAGGGGAACCGTCCGAATGTCCGAGAATTTCGACGTCATTGTGATTGGTGCCGGTCCTGGTGGATATGTATGCGCCATTCGCGCCGCGCAGTTGGGGTTCAAGACGGCGTGCGTGGAAAAACGCGATACGCTGGGCGGCACCTGTTTGAACATTGGTTGCATTCCTTCCAAGGCGCTGCTGCAATCTTCGGAAAATTACGAGGATTTGCTG
>JAJZHU010000107.1 GCA_021798375.1 Pseudomonadota bacterium
GCATATTGATCGTGCCGTTGTGCATCTGCAGCGCCGATAATGCGTGCGCCATCGAGACAAAGCGGCGTGCGGCGCCTCCGAACGGCGTGATTATCACGGTTTGATGGGCGCGCCACAACGAGGCCAAGCCATGGTGCCCCCTGTGCGGCACCAAGCGGATGAATTCTTCGTATTCGCGCGGGCCATCGATGTGATCCAGTTCGATAACCATCGACAGGCCGTTATCCTCGGACCAGTTGCGCAGCATGATCAGTTCACTTACTTCGAACGAGAAACCTTCGGGCAGGATTGGGCGTGAATATGCGGGGAACATGGCAACAGCCTTCCGTTGGGTTCCCAACCGAGCAGCATCGATGGCCGCTATTTTGGCTGGGTGTCGGCAGAGCCGAAACATTTTGTCCCGGGGTCCTCAGTTTCCCAGTGAAATATTAAAAAAATGTTGCGTTTGGGACCTGCAGGAGTATTTTTGCCGCATCGGGTGGTCGGCCGGGTACAGCCACGGTGGAAACTCCACGAGAGCGATCATGGACCAATTGAGCGATATCGGCGATTGGATTTTTGGGGCAATTTCAACCTTGTTGCTGAAAGCACAGCAGTTCGAGACATGGTTGCGTGGTCTTATGGCGGGTCAGGGTATCCCGGAGCATGGCCAAACACTCGTATTTATTGCGGCCGATGTGATGGTTTTCGTTTTCTGCCTGCGATATTTCCACACGTGGCTGCGTTGGATCATGGTGCTGATCACCATTTTGAATTTTATATATTTGACCAATTTTTGGGTGTATATTTCCACGCTCAATATGCGCGTGCGTTGAATACAAGGCGGCGGATTTACCCCACCTTTTGGTCTTTCACGCGGTGGGCCTGGAATACCACGCGGTGTGACAGCGTGAAATTGGCCCCCATGCCCATCAGCGTGCCGGCGAAAATGCCCAGCACGGGGTGAAGGCTTACCACCGGCAGGGTCGCGACCAACGTAAAAAAGGTGCCGCGATTCAGCACGAAGCCAGCCGAATTGGCGGCAAGGAACAACAGCCATTGTTTGAAGGCGGACCCTTTTCCGTGGCCCTTGAAGGTCCACAGCCGGTTCAGCAACCAATTGCCGCTGGCGGCGACAAGGAACGATATAACTCCCGCCGCATAAATGCCGATCACGCGGCGCAAGGCATAGACCACCGTGGTATCGACCCCGAATCCTATCACGCCCACCACACCGAAGCGCAGAAATTGCGGCATAAGATCTTTAAGACGTCCCGGAAGCCGTTTACGCAAGATCAGCTTGATCACATGCCCCTCCATGCCGGCAGCATCGTGCTGCGCATCGGGATGGTTTATCAGAAAACCTTGTGCGCCGCCGTGGATTGTTGAAGAAAGCGGGTGTAAGCGCCGCCGTTCTCCGCGATTATGTTTTCTTGACTGGTTTTGCGGGCAGAATATCCCGCCGCAGCCGGTGTTCGCCCAGCAACAACAAGATGGGTGCGGCGATAAAGATCGAAGACGTGGTGCCGACCACGATGCCGAACAACATGGTCCAGGCAAAGGCGGCCAGGCTCGCGCCGCCAAACAGGGCCAACGGCAGGGCGGCCAGAAATACGGTCGAACTGGTGGCGATGGTGCGCGAAAGCGTTTCGTTGATCGACAGATCGATCAATTCGCGCAACGGCATGGTTTTGTATTTGCGCAGATTTTCGCGCATCCGGTCGTAAACCACCACCTTGTCGTTGGTGGAATAGCCGATGATGGTAAGGATGGCGGCGACCATCACCAGATCGAATTCCATGCGCGTGATCACCAGAAAGCCGATGGTTTTGGTAACGTCGAGGATCAGCGTGATCACCGCGCCCACCGCGAATTCCCATTCAAAGCGGAACCAGATGTAAACCAGGATCATGGCCAGACTGATGCCCAGCGCGAGCAGGCCGTTTCTGAATAATTCCTTGGAAACCGAGGCGCCCACCGCATCGGCCCGCATGACTTTGGTGCCGGGAGAACTCGCCTCGATGGCGGCGCGAGCGGTATCGATGGTGGTTTGGGTGGCGGCCTCGGTCTTCTGGATCTCCAATTTCACCAATACTTCGGTGTCGGCGCCGAAACGCTGCACCTCGGCGTTGGCAACGCCCTTATCGGCCAGCGCCTTGCGGATCTGGTTGAAATTGGCGGGGGCCGGGGTGCGCACTTCCAGCACGATGCCGCCTTTGAAATCCAGGCCCAAATTCAGGCCGGGATAAAAGAACAGCGCCACGGAAAGCGTGGACAGGATGGCGGAAAAGGCCAGGCCGAGGAAACGGCCATTCATGAATTTGAATTTGGTGCCGTCGGGAACCAGGCGGAACGAGGGGCGCATGAACATGGTTGGTTACACCGGAAGGACGGAAGGACGTTTGGCGGCATACCACCGCACCATCAGCAATCTTGCGACCAGGATGGCGGTGAACAGCGTGGTGACGATACCCACCGTGATGGTCACGGCAAATCCCCTCACCGGCCCGGTGCCGAACACGAACAGCATCACATGGGCCAGCAGCGCCGTGACGTTGCTGTCGATGATGGTCGAATAGGCGCGTTCAAACCCGGCCTGCATGGCCTGGATCGGCTTGCGCCCGGCCATTACCTCCTCGCGGATACGTTCGTTGATCAGGATGTTGGCATCCACCGCCATCCCCAGCGTGAGCAAAATGCCCGCCATGCCGGGAAGGGTGAGGGTGGCTTGCAGCAGCGACAATATCCCCATCATCATGAGCAGATTGGCGACCAGGGCGATGTTGGCATACCAGCCGAACAAGCCATAAAACGCCGCCATGAAGAAGATCACCAGCAGAAAGCCGACGCCCAGCGCCAATGCGCCCGATCGGATCGAATCAGCCCCCAATTCCGGCCCCACGGTGCGTTCTTCCACCACTGTCAGCGGTGCCGGCAAAGCACCCGCCCGCAGCAGCAATGCCAGATCGGTGGCGGATTTGGCGGTGGCGAAACCACCTGAAATCTGGCCGCGGCCGCCGGTGATGGCCTCGCGGATCACCGGGGCTTCGATGATTTGATTGTCGAGCACCACCGCAAAGCGTTTGCCGACATTGGCCGAAGATACGTCGGCGAATTTGCGGGAGCCAGTGCTGTCGAAGGTGAAATTAACCACCCATTCGCCGGTTTGTGGATCTTGCGAGGCTTCGGCGTCGGTGAGGTTGCCGCCATCGACATCGATGTGTTTATAGACCGCGAGTTTCTGGGCCGGATTGCCTTGCATCGGCAAGATGTCGGCGTCGGGCGGTGGGGCGGCGTTGGGATCGGCATCGTTATCGACCATGCGGAAGGTCATTTTGGCGGTGCGGCCCAGCAATTCCTTGATCGCGTTGGGGTCGTCCACGCCGGGCAATTGCACCACGATGCGGTCGTCGCCCTGCCGCGCGATTTGCGGGTCCACCACGCCGGTGGCATCGATTCGGCGGCGCACGATGTCTTGGCTTTGTTCGATGATGGCGGCCTGGCGCTGTTTGATTCCGGCGTCGGTCAGCGTCAGCGAGATTTCGTTGTTGTCGCCCGTGTCCACGCTGAATTCGGGGTTGAGTTTGTTGACCAGCAGACCCATCGCCACTTTTTGCGCGGCGGCGAGTTGATCGGCATCGCGCACATGGAAATGCAGTTGATTATGGACCCGGTCGATGCCGAGTCCCGAAAAAGCGATCCCGGCCTTGCGCAGTTCGGTGCGGGTTTCATCCCCGATCGCTTGCAGGCGCTCTTTGGTGACCGATCCCATATCGACCTGCATCAGCAGGTAAGACCCGCCCCGCAGATCGAGCCCGAGTCTGATCTGCCGCCACGGCAGCCACGATGCGGGCGCCCAGGTGGGGGCTTTGACGAAATTCGGCACACAAAGAAGCACGCCGAGGAGACATGCGCCGATCACCAGCGCGGTCTTCAGGCGGCTGAAATACATCATGGCAGGGAACCAGTCGTTTGCGGTGTTTGGACGTGGCAAGGGGATTAGGGGAGATAACATCATAAGGCAAGGGCAGCTTTGTTTTTACCCGCTTTCCCTTTGCCTTTTGTCCTGCTACCCCCAGCCTGTCATGGAGGGATCACAATGCCGCAGGCGAATGTCGGGACCAAATCGCGCCCCCAATTGCGTATCGGCGTGATTGGGGCTGGTTATTTTGGCCGGTTTCACGCCCAGAAAGTGGCGGCCAATCCGCGCGCCGTCTTGTCGGGTGTGTATGATGCCGATCCGGCGCGCGCGGCCCTGGTGGCCGGCGAGGTGGGTGGCAAGCCCGCCGGCAGCGTCGAAAATCTGATCGCCGATTCGGACGCCGTGGTGATTGCCGCCCCCGCCGAGGCGCATTTCGAGATCGCGCGCATGGCTTTGGAAGCCGGGCGGCATGTGTTGGTGGAAAAGCCGATTGCCGCCACCTTGGAACAGGCCGACGCCCTGATCGAGATCGCGACTCGCATGGGCAAGGTGCTGCAAGTGGGGCACTTGTTGCGCTATTCGGCTGAACACAAGGCCATTTCGGAACGCATTACCCGCCCGTTGTTCATCGAAGCCACCAGAATCGCGCCCTATAAGGCGCGCGGCACCGATGTTTCGGTGATTTTGGATCTGATGATTCACGATCTCGATCTGGTGCTGTCGCTGGTCGATTCGGACATCGACTATGTCGATGCGATGGGGGCGGCGGTGTCGTCGAACCTGGAAGACATCGCCAACGCCCGTGTGCGCTTTAAGAATGGCTGTGTTGCGACCATTACCGCCAGCCGTATTTCGCTGAAAACCGAGCGCAAGATGCGGATATTTTCCGAAGAAGGCTATTTGTCGGCCGATTTCGGCGCGCGTTCGCTGGTGATGATCGGGCGTAAACGCGGCCTGCCGTTGCCTGGCACGGATGGATTCCGGCGCGAGCAGATTTCCTGGACCGACCATGATGCGATGCAGGCCGAACACGTGGCCTTCGCCGCGTCGATTTTGGATGGCGCGCCGGTTTTGGTGGATGCCAGGGCGGGAAGACGGGCGCTGGCCGCGGCTTTGGCGGTGACCGAGGCAATGCGGAATTCGCGCCGGGTGGCCGAGCTTTCAGGGCTTATCCAACAGCGCCAATAACGCGTCGGCCGCGGCGTCCGCCGGGTTTTGCGCGGCGGGCGGGTTGAGCGAGGCGACGACTTCGGCGAAACCGGCGCGTTGGGCGGCGGCGGCATCGGCATCTTGCAGCAGATGCCGGGTGGTGGCGGCCAGCATCGGCGGGGTGCATTTTTCCAGTAGCAATTCCGGCACCAATTCACGCCCGGCCAGTAGGTTGACCATCGCCACATAGGGCACCCGGATCAGTCGCCGGGCGAAAAACGCCGTGACGGGATTGACGCGGTAGGTCACCGCCATCGGCACGCCGGCCAGGGCGAGTTCGAGCGTCGATGTGCCGGATTTGGTCAAGGCTGCTCCCGCCGCGGCGTAGGCGTCGTGTTTGTCGTCGAGTTCCGTCACCAATATTGGCCTGACCCGCCAGCTTTGCGCGGCCTCCAGCACCGCATCCGCCACCACCGCCGAGACGGGCAGCACGGCCACCAGATTTGGGATATGCGGCAGCAGCAGGTTCAATGTTTCGCCAAACACCGGCAGCAGGCGCGGCACTTCCGATTTGCGGCTGCCGGGCATCAGGATCAGAATCGGTGCATCGGCGGCGATGTGGTGGCGGGCGCGAAACCTTGCGCCATCGCCGTGATCGGCCCCCGACATCAACACCGGATGCCCGACGAATTGGGCCGCGAGCCCGTGACGGGCGAAAAATGCGGGCTCGAACGGAAACAGGCAAAGCAACAGATCCCACAGGCCGGGGAATTTCCGCACCCGCTTTTCGCGCCAGGCCCAGGCTTGCGGCGCTACATAATGGGCGCGTTTCAATCCCAGCGGCGCCACCTGGCGCAACACGCGCAGACAAAAGCCGGGGCTGTCGATGGTGACCAACAGAGCGGGATGTTTTTCGGTGATGTCGGCCACGGTTTGTTGCACCCTGGCGGACAAGGCGCGCAGGCGCGGCAATATCTCGATCAGCCCCATGACGGCGAGATCGCGCATCGGAAACAGCGAGTTAAAGCCGTTTGACGCCATGCGCGCACCGCCGATGCCGGCAAATTGCAAATCGGGCCGTTGCCGCCGCAATGCTTCGATCAGGCGGGCGCCCAACACGTCGCCGCTGGCCTCGCCGGCGATGAGATAGATCAGGGTCATGCGAGACTCGCCGCTTCCGCCGCCGCTTTTTCGAATGACCGCAGCCCGTCTTCGATCAATTCGCGCGACAGACCATCGGTGACAAATACGATCCGGCTTTGGCGGGGACCTTCGGGCCAGGCGGCCAGCAGGGCGGGCGGGTGCAGCAGATGGCGCACGGCGTGCAATGTCACCGGGCGTTCCTGGCCGGCCAGATCGAGAATGCCCTTGATGCGCAGCAGCCGTTCGCCCTGTGTCGCGATCAGCATTTGAATCCAGTTGCCGAAACCATCGGGGCGCAGCGGTTGGTCGAAGCTGAGGCAGAAACTTTGGATTTGCTGGTGAGAGTGAGGATGATGCCCGGGCGTGGACAGAAGCGGCGGGGCGGTGCCCAGATCGAGAATTTCGGCGCATGCGACCGCGCCATCGATCACGGCGATAATGGGGGCGGCCTGATTGATGGCGGCAAGTTCGGCGCGCAAGGCGGGGGTATCGATCAGATCGGTTTTCGACAGCAGGATGCGATCGGCAAAGGCGATCTGGCGGCGCGCTTCCGGGTGTTGCGCCAGCGACGAGGATCCATAAACCGCATCGACCAGGGTGATCACCCCATCCAGCCGTACATGGCGGATCAGGACGGGGTCGGCGATCAGTGTTTCCAAAATCGGCACCGGATCGGCGATGCCTGTGGTTTCGATGATGATGCGTTCGATCGCGCCGGAGTGGATGCGCGGCAACAGCCCGTGCAGGGCTTTCAACAGATCCTCGCGCACGGTGCAGCAGATGCAACCGTTTTCCAATAAAAGAGTGGCGTCGTCCAATCGTTCCACCAGCAGATGATCGAGTCCGATCGGGCCGAATTCATTGATCAGTACCGCCGTGTGCGCTGTCGCCGGGTCGCGCAGCAGATGGTTGAGCAAGGTGGTCTTGCCCGCGCCCAAAAAGCCGGTGAGCAGCGTGACCGGGACAGCATCAACCATAAAGCTGATCCGGCGAGATTAGCGGGGCGGATAGTTCCGCCACGCCGGTGGGGGTGGCGGCGCGGTAAAAACACGAACGCCGGCCGGTGTGGCACGCTACCCCGGTTTGATCGACCAGGGCGAGCAGCGTATCGCCGTCGCAATCCACCCGCAGTTCATGCAGCATCTGGATTTGTCCCGAACTCTCGCCCTTGCGCCAGTAATTCTGCCGCGAGCGGCTCCAATAGCACACGCGACCGGTGGCGAGCGTTTCCTTGATCGCCGCTTCGTTCATCCAGGCCATCATCAATACTTCGCCGCTGTCGTGCTGCTGCGCGATCACCGGCACCAGGCCATTGGCATCGTATTTCACCAGAGCCAGAAATTCTTGCGACATCACATCATCCTTGCGGGCGGAGTTTGCCGATGGCCTGTTCCAGGTCGGCAATCAGATCTTCCACCGCTTCCAACCCGATATGGAACCGGCAACCGGGTCCGTCCAGGGGGTGGCTTGCGGTGCGCACGGCTTCGGTGGGCAAAACCAGACTTTCATAGCCGCCCCAGGACGCGCCGAGGCCGAATAATTGCAGTGCATCGGCGAAATCATTGATCGATTGCTTGCGGTAGATGGGCAGGAATTCCACGCCGAACAGGCTG
>JAJZHU010000108.1 GCA_021798375.1 Pseudomonadota bacterium
GTTCCGTCAGGACGATATCGATGACCGTGCGGCGCTGGCCCAGGCCAAAGCGGTGCAGGGGCAAGCCGAGGCCAGCTTGATCAATCTGCAACAAGGGGCAAAACCGGCAGAAATCGCCGCGGCCGAGGCCAATCTGGCCGATGCGCAGGCGGCGGCGAATAAAGCGGCGGATAATCTGCGCCGTGACAGCGCCTTGTTGAAAGCCGGTTATGCCACCCGGCAAATAGTGGCGCAGGAAACCGCGGATGCGCAAAGCGCCGTCGCGCATGTGGCATCGATACGGGCGGCTTTGGATCTGGCCCGCGCCCCCAATGGCCGCGATGCGGAAATCGCCGCACAGGCCGCGCAGGTGGCCTCGTTGCGCGCCGCCACGGCCCAGGCGCAGTGGCGTGTCGATCAACGCAGCATGACGGCGCCCGCGGCGGGGGTGGTGGCCGATGTGATGGCGCGTCCGGGCGAAACCATCGATGCGGGGGCCGGAGTGGTGTCGCTGCTGCCGCCCGAAAATATTTTCGTGCGGTTTTTTGTGGGCGAAACCCAGTTGGCCTCGATCCATCTGGGCGATCGGGTGCGGTTGATTTGTGACAATTGCCCCGGCGGCGCCAATGGGTTGCCCGGGCATATCAGCTTTATCGCGCCCCAGACCGAATATACTCCGCCGGTGATTTATTCCGACAGTCAGCGCGAAAAATTGGTGACCGAGGTGGAAGCGCGTCCCGATCCGGCGCAGGCAAGTTTGTTCAATCCGGGCATGCCGGTTCAGGTGGAACCAGCCAAGTGAGTGACGTTGGCGAGAATGTCATCGATATAACGGGATTGGTGAAGCGTTTCGGTAGCCGCACCGTGGTCGATGGGCTGGATCTGACTGTGGCGAAGGGTGAGATTTGCGGCTTTTTGGGCGCCAACGGCAGCGGTAAAACCACGACGATTCGGATGCTGTGCGGGCTTTTGCGCCCCGATGCGGGCAGCGGCACCTGTTTGGGACACGATATCATAACGGGCGCCGTCGCGATTCGCCGCGATGCGGGCTATATGACGCAGCGGTTCAGTTATTACGACGATCTGACCGTGTTCGAAAATCTCGATTTCGTCGCCAGCGTCTATGAAATGCCCAACCGGCGCGCGGCGGTGGATGGGATGATCGAGCGGATGGGGCTTAAAGATCGCCGTGATCAATTGGCGGTACAACTTTCGGGCGGCTGGAAGCAGCGTTTGTCGCTGGCCGCCTGCGTGCTGCATAATCCCAAATTATTGCTGCTCGACGAGCCAACGGCCGGGGTGGACGCCAAGGCGCGGCGCGAATTTTGGGATCTGATCCATGATATGGCCGGCGAGGGGCTCACCGTGCTGGTTTCGACCCACTATATGGACGAAGCCGAGCGCTGCAAACGGGTGGTCTATCTGGCCCAGGGCAAGATCGTGGTGCAGGGCACCGGTGCCGAAGTGGCGGCGAAATCGGGGCTGATCACGTTTGAGGCGGTGGGTGGGGATGTGGATCTGGCGGCGCGCAAATTGCGTCATTTGGCAGGGGTCGAGTCGGCGGCGGTGTATGGCCTGTCGTTGCACGTGGCCGGCACCAACCGGGCGGCAATGCAAGCGGCCATTGACAGCGTTGCCATCGACGGAATGGCGTGGACCGAAGTCGCACCCAGGCTGGAAGATGCGTTCATCCATATGCTGTCGGTCAAGGGAAACGAGGAATGAACGGGTTTTCCTGGCGGCGGCTTTATGCGTTGATGCGCAAGGAAACCATCCAGGTGGCGCGCGATCGCATCACGCTGCGCTTTATTATTGTGTTGCCGATCATGCAGTTGTTCCTGTTCGGCTTTGCGATCAACACCAATCCCAAAAACCTGCCGACCGGACTTTTGGCGGCCCAGCCATCCAAATATGAACGCACCATCGTCGCGGCGATGAAAAATACCGGCTATTACAAAATACAGATTTTGCGTAGCGAAGCCGAGGCCGAGCGCGATTTGCGTGATGGCAGTCTGTTGTTTGTGGTGCAGATGCCGCCCAATTTCGATCGCGCGGTGGATCGCGGTGAAACCCCCAGCATTCTGGTCGATGCCGATGCCACCGATCCTACCGCTGTCGGCAATGCCACCGGCGCGCTGCAGGGGGTTATACCGGCTCTGACCCGCGATCTGCCGGCCAACCGGCGGGCGCAGTTGAAACAGAATCCCGCGTTTCAATTCGTGGTTCACGCGCGTTACAACCCTGAACAACTCACCGCATTCAATGTGGTGCCGGGGTTGATCTGCATCGTGCTGACTTTTTCCACATTGTTCGCCACCACCTTGTCGATTACCAAGGAACGCGAGCGTGGCACGATGGAAAATCTGCTTTCCATGCCGGTGCGGCCGATCGAGATCATGATCGCCAAGATCGTGCCCTATGTGGTGATCGGTTATATCCAGGTGTTGCTGATCCTGATCTGTTCGACTTTGATGTTCGGGTTGCCCATTCGAGGTTCCGTGTTGTTGCTGCTGGCGGCGCTGGGCATTTTTATGGCAGCCAATCTGGCTTTGGGGGTCACGATTTCCACCCTTTCGGCCAATCAGATGCAGGCGACGCAGGTGGCGCAAATGCTGATCATGCCGTCGTTCTTGCTGTCTGGTTTCATGTTTCCGTTTCGCGGCATGCCGGATTGGGCGCAATTTTTTGGTGAGATATTTCCATCGACCCACGCCATGCGCATTGTGCGAGGGATTTTGTTGAAGGGGATTGGGGTGTCGGAAATTATTCCCGAGTTATGGCCCATGGCGCTGTTCGCGGCGTTGATTATTGCGGTGGCCGTGTATTTTTACAAGGAGACGCTCGATTAGCCCCGCGCCGATTCATCAACCGCGCGACAGAGCGCTCGATATTGCGCGTGCCCTGGCGATGGCGCTGGTGTTGTTTGGTCATGCCATCGAGATGTTTTTTGTCGGTCGGGCCGATCATCTTTTCAACCTGACGGCGTTTGCGATTTGGCGGGCAATCTATGGGTTTCATATGTCCGCTTTTTTCATGGTCGCCGGGATGGCGCGGCGAAATTTATCTGAAAAGCCCGCTCTGAAAATTGCGCGGGAAATGCTGGCGCTGATCATATTTGCTTATCTTGTGCATGTGCTGGGCTGGAGCGGCGACGCATTGGTGGTGTGGAATTTGCAGGGGCATTTGATCGACGTGAAAATGCTGACCGATCCGCTGATCGGCGGCCATGGCTTTTTCATTGTGGTGATGTGGTTTTTGGTTGCACTCGCCTGGATCCTGGGCGCCGCATATTTGTTGGTGGGACGCTTTCATTGGGGGATCAAACTGGCGGTGGTGGCGGCGGCGATCTGGTGCAATGTCGAATTGCGCGCCGGCACGAATTATATGATGTTGAAAAGCGTGTTGCCCGGATTGGGGTTTTTTCTGATCGGGATGGGATTGCAAGCACAATATTTCCGTTCCGCCCGGGCGGCTTTTGCACGCATCGCAGGTTGGTCCGCGCGCTGGATGTGGTTGGCATTGCTGCCTGTGGCGGTATGGTTGGCACCATTCAACCATGGTTGCCGCTGGTCGTTTTCCACCGTTTGCAGCAGTGGGTTTGATGCGGGTTTTGTGGTGATGCTGGTCAATGGCCGCACCGGATTTTTGCCGCTATTTTTGGCCGCGGGATTGGCGGGAAGCATGGCGTTGTTCAGTTTGGCGCGATTGCTGATGACGGCGCCGCGTTTGGGCAGGTTGATGGCCTGGTGTGGCCAGCATACGATTGAATTATTGGTCGCCAATGGCGTGGTGCTGTGTCTGATCGAGCCGTCATTGGCCGATCGTTTGGCGGCGTTTCCCGGCCATGGCGAGGTGATCCTGATTCCGCTGGGGCTGACGTTGGCGCAGTTTGTGTTATTGCCGATTTATGGGCCGATGGTGCGGTGGCTATGGCAAGCGGTTGTGCGTTGTGTGGGCGTGGCGACTGACGTGGTTTTGAAGAAAATTACCGGTGTTTTTGCGGGATAGCATGGCGACGTGAAAAATCAGGGCGATTGCTTCAGCCATTCGACAATATCTTTCAATATCGCGTGGCAGGCCTGGTTGAACGCGGTCACCAGATCCACCATGCGATCGCTGGCGGCAGTTTGGCGATCTTCAAAATTTCTGGTCTGGCCATTGAAACTTACGATCAATGTGACATGGATTTGATTGCCGGGTTCGATCTGGAAATCTTGCAAATCAGATGTCAATGATGTGCCGGTGCTGCCCAGTTGATCGGCGGAGACCTGGGTTTGCAGCCGATTGCGCAGACTGGCGATCAATAAATACTGAAGGACGGCGGGGGCGCGATCTTCCCAGATGGCCCCGGAATAATATTGAAATTCCAAATCATTGGCGCGGTTGGCGATGCGTTCCGTATCGAGCACCTGCAGCGCGGTTGGTTCCGAGACAGTGATTTGCGGATATTTTGTGGGCTGCAGGGGCGCCGGCGTCAGGGGGGTGAGCGCGAAAATGCGATCGGGCGGCGTGGTTTTCAGCAATGCGCAGGAAGCGGGGAGCAACAACAACGGCCAGACGATCATTTGACGGCGAGATGGCATGGTCTTGCTCCTATTTCGCGGGGATGGTTTGGGTCTGCTGGTCGAATATAAAGCGCGATGGGTTGCGGTTGAGCTTATCCAGCGTGTCGTCGGCGCGATGAACCATATGGCGTGTGTCGATCACCAGGTCCCCCAGTTGATTCAATGTGCCGTTGCTGAATTGCTTGATTCCAGCGCGATCTTCGGCCAGCAAGCCATCGAGTTGATCGGAAACATGGTGCAACGATGTGGTGGTTTGATTGATATTTTTAATTGCCATCGCCAAGGGGGCGCGGTCTTCGCTGATCAACTGGTTGAGATTGCGCGTTACGCCAGCCAATTGTTGGCTGGTCTGATCGAGCTTGGTCATCACATCGCCGATTTGCGCCTGATGGGCGGCTATCGTGGTGCTGATTGTATCGATATTGGCCAATATTGCCGTGGCATGGCGCTGATTTTCGGGCGAAAGCACCTTGTTCAAAGCCTTGACGGTGGCGTCTAACGTATCCGCCAATTTTGGCAGATGTTGCACGGCGTCGGAGATCTCGGTTTGTAACTGCTGTAGGGTTGAAGGGACCGAGGGAATTTGCGGATAGCGTTCGTCGCTGGGGCGGAGATCTTTCGGGGTTTTGGGTAGAAAATCAAGCTCGACAATTTCAGTGTCGGCAACCAAGCTATCGGGGCTCAATTGGGCGCGTAGTCCATTATTGACCATGGTTTCGACCATAGCCTCATGGTCTGGGACAGCCCCGGAAATGCCTTTCATGCGTTTGCGTTCCAGATCGATCATTACGGGAACTTCGGTCACGTTTCTTTGCGCGTCGTAACGTAAGGAGATGCTGACAACGCGGCCAACCTCGACGCCGCGAAAGGTGACGGCCGAGCCGACGTAAAGTCCTTTGACCGAACCGTCGAAATAAATGATGCATCGGTCCTTGGCGTTGAATAGATTTGCGCCGCCCAATATGGCTATCGCCAGAGCAACGAGAGCGAGACCTGCCAAGACGAAGGCGCCGAGTTTGGTCGGGCTGATATTTTTAGCCATGGATTGCATCCCTGCTTTCACCACGCGTGAGAAAGGCGTGGACAGTCGGGTTGTCGCACTCTTTTAGCATGATGTGTGGGTCGCCAACGGCGATTTGGGTTTTTGTAGCGGTGTCCAGAAATACCCCATTGGTGCCGATGGCGAAAATACTGGCCAATTCGTGTGTTACGATCACCACCGTGGCGCCCAGATTGTCGCGCAACGACAAGATCAGATCGTCGAGATGGCGTGCCGCGACCGGATCGAGGCCGGCCGAGGGTTCGTCGAAGAACATGATGTCGGGGTCGAGCGCCATCGCGCGGGCAAGGCCGGCGCGCTTTTGCATGCCGCCGCTCAGTTCGGAGGGGTAGTAGTTTTCAAAGCCGGTCAATCCGACCAGCGAGAGTTTGAACGATGTCAATTCGCCGATCTCGGCTTTGGTCAGTTTGGTGTAAAGCTCCAGCGGCAGTGCGACATTCTCGGCCAGGCTCATCGCCCCCCACAACCCGCCAGCCTGATAGGTAACGCCCATCCGGCGCATGATATGGTCGCGCTTGTCTTCGTCGCAGCTCCATAAATCGACGCCGTCATAAATGACCTTGCCGGCCGCGGGCCGATCGAGCCCCACCATGTTACGCAGCAGCGATGATTTTCCACTGCCCGAAGCACCCATGATGATAAAAATATCGCCGCGGTGAACGGTGAAATTTATATCACGCAGAGTCAGAGTTTTGCCGTGTTTCGAAATAAGATCGCGCACATCGATGCAGTTTGTTTGGGGGGCGGCTGGGTCCGGATTCATCGCTAGATCCCCAATATCGTGGTGATGACGGTGAAGATCGCATCGGTGCAGATGATCAGCACAATGCACAGCACCACTGCTTTGGTGGTGGCATTGCCCACTCCCTGGGCGTGCCGTTCGGCGCGAAATCCGCACCAACAGCCGATGATGGCCAGAATGACGCCGAAAAATACCGCTTTGATCAGGCCCAGAAATACATCGGTGTAGCCAATGGAACGGATGGTTTGGTTGAGATAAAGCTGCCAATCGAGATGAAGCATCATCGTGCCGAGCGTGAGTCCGCCTAAAATGCCGATAAAATCGGCGAAAATCGCCAGGATCGGCAGTGCGACCACCAACGCGATCACACGCGGCACGACCAGAAAATCTATCGGGTTGAGGCCGGTGGTTTGCAAGGCGGATATTTCATCGTTGGCGCGCATGGTGCCAAGATTGGCGGCATAGGCGGCGCCGGTGCGGCCAGACATGATGACGGCAGTCATCAACGCTCCCATCTCGCGGGTCATTGCGATCGCCACCAGATTGGCGACGTAGATTTCCACGCCAAACCGCTGCAACTGCACCGCGCCGACAAAGCCCACGATCAAACCAATCAAAACGCTGATCAGGCTGACGATGGGCAGTGCCTGCGGCCCGGCGGCGTTAAAGGCAGCGAATAGATCGGCCACGCGCATCGAGGAGCGGTTGGTAAAAAGTCGCCCCAGTCCCAAAACAACCTCACCCAGAAAGCCGACCAGATCGAGCGTGTCGCGCCACGGCTCCAGCACGGAGAGTCCGAGCCGGGTGAGCAATTTTCTGCGGTGGAGAGGGGGTGCACGGCCGGTTCCATCGGGCGAGGAGAGCGCCAGTTGCAGCAATTGCGCCATGGGGGCCGGAAGTGCGGCGTGATCGATGGCGATTTGAAGGCTGCTTGACTGGCGCTCGACGCGCGCGAGAAACTCGATCAGACTGCTGTCCCAGGTGGTGACGCCGATGGCATCAAGCACGATCTTTTGAATTGGTGGTTGGTGATGATCCAGCTCCAGATCGGCGGCAAGCCCGTCTCGCACCGACCAGGTTCCCGCCGCAACGACGCGCAGCGTCCCTGGGATGGTTTGGTCGATCTGGATGGAATTGGCCGATATTGATGAGATTGGAAGTCTCCCGGTATACGAATGGAGCGCAAAGAAGCTGATCATAGATCGGACGCAGCGTCCAATTGAATCTATTTTGCCCGCATCCGCCAACGGCCATCCTACTTCATGCTATTGTATCGGCGGATAAATATCCTCATCCAGCCACGGAATATACTCATGCCTTATCTTTTGGTGGGGTGGATTGCGGGAGTATGATGGCGATGATCGAGGATCTGGGC
>JAJZHU010000109.1 GCA_021798375.1 Pseudomonadota bacterium
CACCATCATCCCCTATCAGAAAATCTACGTCCCCGACCCAACGCATAGGCACGTCTGCTCCGGCGCCGTCGCCCCCGCCTCGGTCGAGGAAGTGCAGGCGATCGTCAAGGTCGCCAATAAATACCGCCTGCCGCTGTGGACGATCTCGACCGGCAAGAATATCGGCTATGGCACGGCCACCCCGGCCACGCCGGGCCAGATGATTCTCGATCTCAAGCGGATGAACCGCATCATCCATGTTGATCCCGAACTGGCCACCGCATTGGTCGAACCGGGCGTGACCTATCAACAATTGCATGATTATCTGCGCGACAACAACATCCCGCTGTGGATCGATCTGCCCACCATCGGGCCGATCGTCTCGCCTGTCGGCAACACGTTGGATCGTGGCGTCGGTTACACCCCTTACGGCGATCACTTCATGTTCTCCTGCGGCATGGAAGTGGTGCTGGCCGATGGCCAATTGCTCAGAACCGGCATGGGATCGACCAAAAACCCTACCGCCTGGCAGTCGTTCAAATGGGGTTACGGCCCTTATGTCGATGGTTTGTTCACCCAATCCAATTTCGGCATCGTCACCAAACTCGGCATGTGGCTGATGCCCACACCGCCGGTCTATAAGCCCTTCATGGTGCGTCACGCCGAGATGGGCGATGTGGGTCGCATCGTCGATGCGATTCGTCCGCTGCGGGTGGCGCAATTGGTGCCCAACGGGGTGCTGATGATGTCGGCGGCCTATCAGTTGGCGATGTTCAAACGCCGCAACGATGTCTACACCGGCGACGGCCCGATCACCGACGAAGCGGTCAAGAAAGTGGCCAAAGCCAATGATCTGGGCATGTGGAACAGCTATTTCGCGCTCTACGGCACCGAAGAAATGGTCGCCGCCATCGAGCCACTGACCACCGGCGCCATGAAAGCCAGCGGCGGCGACGTGCTGACCGCGAAGGAAATGGCCGGCAACCCCTGGTTCCATCATCACGAAACCTTGATGCGCGGCGGGCTAAGCCTGGAAGAAGAAGGTTTGGCGCGCTGGCGCGGCGCGGGCGGCGGGCTGGCCTGGTTTGCCCCGGTCGCCCCGGCCCGCGGCTCTGAAACCGGCGGTCAGGTGACGCTCGCCAAGGAAATCCTTGGCAAATACGGCTTCGATTACACCGCGGCCTTCGTCATCGGCTGGCGTGAACTGCATCACATCGTGGCCCTGCTCTATGACAAGTCCGATCTGGCCCAGGAAAAACGCGCCGCCGATTGCTATAATGAACTGGTCACCGGCTTTGGCGACCGTGGCTGGGCCTGCTACCGCGCGGGCACGCAATCGATGGATCTGGTGGCGCAGCAATATGGCGCGGTGAACCGCGAACTCAACGCCAAACTCAAGCGCGCGCTCGATCCCAACGGCATTCTCGCCCCCGGGAAATCCGGCATCGCCTGATCGCGCAACCGGCAAGAGCCCTCTTTGTGGCAACACAAAGAGGGCTCATTTCGTGCGGCAACCCAAATATTGTCGACAACAATCTTGACGCCCGCCCTGCCATGGCCTAGCTTGCGGCCATGGACGCGGATTCTGCACCCGATAATTCCGACCTGACGGACCGTGGCGGCGACACCATCGCCGACCGCATTTTCGATCTGCTGAGCGAAGCCATCATCAGCGGCGAATTGGCCCCGGCCACCCGCATCCGCGAACCCGAACTCGCCGCCCAATATGGCGTCAGCCGCGCCCCGCTGCGTGAAGCCCTGCGCCGCCTGGAAGAACGCCAATTGATCACGCGAACGCCGCGCATGTCGGCGCGCGTCACCGTGGTCACGCCAAGATTGATCGGCGAAATCTACACCATCCGCGAGGCGCTCGAAGGCATCGCCGCGCGCCAGGCCGCGGCGCATGTAACCGACGCCGACATCGCCCATCTGCGCGGCCTGCTCGCCGCGCATCAAACCCAGTTTGCCGCCGATAATGTCGACACTTATCGCATGGGCCGCTCAGACGACGATTTCCATTTCTACATCATCCGCTGCAGCCGCAACCAGGCGCTGATCCATATTTTGTGCGATGAATATTACAATCTGATCCGCCTGTTCCGTCTCCAGCACCGCCATGTCCAAGGCCGCGCGCATCGCGCCTTCGCCGAGCACCAGCGCCTCGTCGATGCGTTGGCCGACCGCGATGGCGAACTCGCCGAAATCCTGATGCGCCGCCACGTCGCCGCGGCCCTCAAGGGCATACTCCACACCCTTTCCACCAGTTCTGCATCACGCGAGGAATTATGAAACTTCACGAAGTCAAGGTTCACCCCGAAAAAGACCGCCTGCCGCGCGCCGAGCAACTGGCCTGGAAGATCGCCGAGGTCGCCGCCGACCCGGTCGAAATCGAGCCCGCCGTGGCCGACATGATCATCAACCGCATGATCGACAACGCCTCGGTGGCCATCGCCTCGGTCAACCGTCATCCCATCGTCACGGCGCGCGCCCAGGCTATGGCGCACCCGCGCGCGGGCGGCGCCACCCTGTTCGGCCTGGGGCCGGATGTGCGCGTTCACGCCGAATGGGCCGCCTGGGCCAACGGCACAGCCGTGCGCGAACTCGATTATCACGACACTTTCCTGGCCGCCGAATACAGCCATCCGGGCGATAATATTCCGCCAATTCTGGCAGTGGCGCAGCAGACCGGCCAAAATGGCCATGATCTGATCCGCGGCATCGCCACGGGTTACGAAATCCAGGTCGATCTGGTGCGTTCGATCTGTCTGCACGAACACAAAATCGATCACGTCGCCCATCTCGGCCCATCCGTCGCCGCCGGCATCGGCACCATGCTGCATCTGCCGGCCGAAATCATCTACCAGGCCGTGCAGCAAGCATTGCATGTCACCACCGCCACGCGCCAAAGCCGCAAGGGCGAAATCAGTTCGTGGAAGGCATTTGCCCCGTCGCACGCGGGAAAGTTGGCCATCGAGGCGGTCGATCGCGCCATGTATGGCGAAGGCGCCCCCAGCCCGATCTATGAAGGCGAAGATTCGGTGATCGCCTGGATGCTGGATGGTCCCAAGGCACACTACATTGTGCCGCTACCCGAAAAAGGCGAGGCCAAGCGCGCGATTCTCGATACCTACACCAAGGAACATTCGGCGGAATATCAATCGCAGGCGCTGATCGATTTGTCGTTCAAATTGCGCGAACAGATCAAAAACTGGGACGACGTGGCCGACATTCTCATCGAAACCAGCCACCACACTCATTATGTGATCGGCACCGGCTCGAACGATCCGCAGAAATTCGATCCCAAGGCATCGCGTGAAACGCTGGATCACTCGATCATGTATATCGTCGCGGTCGCTTTGCAAGATGGCTTCTGGCATCACGTTAAATCCTATCTGCCCGAACGCGCGCAGCGCCCCGATACAATGCGGCTGTGGCAAAAAATCAGAACAATCGAAGACCCGCGCTGGACAGAACGCTATCACGCCACCGATCCCGCGGTAAAAGCCTTCGGCGGGCGCATTATCATCCGGCTTAATAACGGCCAGGAAATCGCCGGCGAAATGGCGGTGGCCAACGCCCACACGCTGGGCGCAACCCCGTGGCAACGCGCCAATTACATCGGCAAATTCAACATGCTGACCGATGGCATTCTCGATCCCGCCGAAGCGCGGCGCTTCTTGGATGTGGTGCAAGCCCTGCCGTCGTTGAAGGCCGCGGAATTGGCCGGGCTTACGATTGCGTTGCCGGATCGGAAGCTGGCGATGGCGAAGGATAGAAGTATTTTTTCATGGATTTCAGGGTGAAGTAGAAGGGAAGGGGAGAATTGTTCTTTTTTGAAAAAAAGAACCAAAAAACTTTATTAATTTTGGCCGGTGAACAGACCGATGGATTTGCTTGCCGGCTAAAATTCTCAAAGATTTTTGCTTCTATTTGTTCCCAAAAAGAAGACCCTTCACTTACCTTTCACCTCAGCCAAGGACCGAGCAATGAGCGAAACAACCCTGCCAAAACCAAAAAAATCCGTCGCCCTGTCCGGCGTTGCCATCGGCAACACCGCGCTTTGCACGGTCGGGCGCACCGGCAACGATCTGCATTACCGGGGCTATGATATTCTCGATTTCGCCGAAAAATGCGAATTCGAGGAGATCGCCCATCTTCTGGTGCATGGATACCTGCCCAACCGCGTCGAACTTGATCGCTACAAGACGAAACTGCGCTCGTATCGCGGCATTCCGGCAGCGGTCAAAAATATTCTGCGTGCCCTGCCGGCATCCTCGCATCCCATGGATGTGATGCGCACGGCCGTCTCGGCGTTGGGTTGTGTCTTGCCTGAAAAGGAGGATCACAATCTGGCCGGTGCGCGCGATATCATCGATCGCCTGATCGCCTGCGGCGCGTCGGTGCTGCTCTATTGGTACCACTGGGCACACAACGGGCGCGAAATCGAAGTCGAAACCGATGACGAAACGGTCGGCGGTCATTTCCTCCATCTCCTGCACGGCGAGCAACCGAGCGAAGATTGGGTGCGCGCGATGCATACTTCGCTGATCCTGTATGCCGAACATGAAATGAATGCCTCCACCTTCGCCGCCCGCGTCATCACCGGAACCGGATCCGATATCTATTCCGCGATCAGTGGCGGCATCGGCGCGTTGCGCGGCCCCAAACATGGCGGCGCCAACGAATTCGCCTTCGACATCCAAACCCGCTACGCCACCCCCGACGAAGCCGAGGCAGACATCCGCCGCCGCGTCGAAAACAAGGAAGTGGTGATCGGCTTCGGCCACCCCGTCTACACCATCTCCGACCCGCGCAACGTGGTGATCAAGCGCGTCGCCAAGCATCTGTCGGATGCGGCCGGAACCACAAAAATCTATGACATCGCCGAAAGGCTTGAATCCGTCATGAAAGAAGTGAAGAACATGTTCCCGAACCTCGATTGGTTCAGCGCCGTGTCCTATCACATGATGGGCGTGCCGACGGCAATGTTCACCCCGCTGTTCGTGATCTCGCGCACCTCCGGCTGGGGCGCTCATGCCATCGAACAACGCATCGACAACAAGATCATCCGTCCCTCGGCCAATTACGTCGGCCCGGAAGATCTCGCGTTCGTGCCGATCGATCAACGCAGCTAACCCCAAGGACTCGTCGCATGACATATCTGCTCGCCTCAGACCTCCCCACCCAACCCGCCGGCGAGCGTTTCCGTGAATTGCTGGCGCGTCCCGGGATCTTGCAAATGCCCGGCACCCACAACGGCCAGGCCGCATTGCAATCCAAGGCGGCGGGCTTCGCTGCCGCCTATCTGTCCGGCGCCGCGATGACCGCCTCCATGGGCCTGCCCGACCTTGGCATCATCACGGTCGACGAAGTGTGTTTCTTCGTCCGCCAGGTGGCGCGTTCGGGGCTTCCCGTGCTGGTCGATGGCGACACGGGCTACGGCGAAACGCTGAATGTGATGCACATGGTGCGCAGTTTCGAGGACGCGGGCGCCGCGGCGGTCCACATCGAAGATCAATTGCTGCCCAAGAAATGCGGCCATCTCAACGACAAGAAACTGGCCTCGCCCACCGATATGGCGGCCAAGATCCACGCGGCATCAAGGGCGCGCCGGCATCTTTACATCATCGCCCGCACCGACGCCGCCGCCAGCGAAGGTCTCGACGCCGCCGTCGATCGCGCCAAACTTTATCTTGAAGCCGGCGCGGACGCAATTTTCCCCGAAGCCCTCTATGACGCCGAAACCTTCCGTGCCTTCGCCCAAAGGGTCAAGGCGCCGCTGCTCGCCAACATGACCGAATTCGGCCGCACGCCGTTTTTCACCGCCCAGGAATTCGAGCAGATGGGCTATAAAATGGTCATCTGGCCGGTAACCTCCTTGCGCGTCGCCAACAAGGCGCAGGAGAATCTCTATGCGACAATCCGCCGCGACGGCAGCCCGCGGGCCATGCTGGAACAAATGCAAACCCGCCAGGAACTTTATGCCACCATCGGCTATCACGATTACGAGGCGCTCGATGCCTCGATTGTTAAAACCGTGATCCCGGCGGGTATGCCGGAAAGAGGCTGAAAATCGGCGCCACGATCCACGCGCCGATTACTTCCTCAACCCCAACAGTCTGATCGCGTTTTCCTTCATGATCAAAGGCCGCACATCGTCCCTGATCGGCAATTTCTCGAAATCCGCGATCCAGCGATCCGGCGTGATCAAGGGAAAATCAGAACCGAACAGCATTTTATGTTTCAACAATGTGTTGGCATACTGAATCAGTATCGGCGGAAAATATTTCGGCGACCAGCCGGAAAGATCGATATAAACCTGCGGCTTGTGCGTCGCCACCGCCAGAGCTTCTTCCTGCCAGGGAAACGAAGGATGCGCCATGATGATCGGCATGTCGGGAAAATCGGCGGCCACATCGTCAAGATACATCGGATGGGAATATTTCAGCCGGATATTCCCCCCACCCGGCATTCCCGCGCCAATGCCGGTTTGTCCGGTGTGAAACAGCGCCGGCAATTTATATTCCGAAATTAATTCATACAGCGGATACGCCATCCGGTCATTGGGGTAAAACCCCTGCGCCGAAGGGTGAAATTTGAAACCCTTCACGCCGTATTGTTCGATCAGGCGCCGCGCCTCGCGCAACCCCATCTTGCCCCGCGACGGATCAATGCTGACAAACGGAATCATCACGTCGGCGTTCAGCGCCACCTGTTCGGCCACTTCGTCGTTCGGCACGCGCGGCAATCCGGTATGGCATTCGCAATCCACCGGAAAAATCACGCACGCCATCTTGCGTTCACGGTAATAGGCGGCCACTTCGGCGATGCTGGGCTGCCCCATGCCGCCCTTGAAATATTTCTCCTTGGCCTTTTCCCACTCCAATGCCTCTTCTTCCAAAGCAACGCGGCAGGATTTTTCCGCATGGGTGTGGATGTCGATGGCCACCAGTTCATCTAAATTCATGTCGCCGCATTCCGCAAAGGGGTCAAAATTTCGGGTTCGGTGGCCTGCGGCCCGCGCAGCACCAAGGTAAAATCCGGTTTCTGAATCGCAAGCTCGCTTGCCGCCGGGCGCGTGGCCAACCCTTCGAGCAGCTTCAGCACCGGACGCAACTGCGGATTATAATGCCGCTTGGCCGGCCCCGCCGCAACCATGGCATCAACCTGTTCGGCCGGCATGGTGGCGCGCAACAGCAATTCCTCGTCCGAAATCCCCGCCCTGAAACGCTTGCGCAATTCCGCCAGCGACAGCGGCGCGGGCTCGCTCGCCAATTCACGCGCGCGCGGGCGGTCAAGAATGCGGTCCCTCACATTCGGATCCAGCCCGCCGGTGGGCCGCCCGAAACTGCCCAGCACATAGCGGATCACCTGATCCGAAACATTGCCATAGCGCTCGCCCAGGATGTTATACAGCGCCTGGGTGCACACCATCTGCGGAAACGGCGTAACCATGATGGGATAACCCAACTCCGCGCGCACCTGCGTGACCTCGTTCATCACATCGTCAAACCGATGTTCAAGTTTCAATTCGCGCAATTGCCGCCGCGTGGTCGACATCACGCCGCCCGCCACCTGATGACGCAAAAACGCCGCGTCATAATCCTGCGGCCTTCCCACCGGGTGCCCCTCGGCCTTGGCCAGATCGCCGAAATAATCGGCCACGCGGGCCAACGCCTTGTCGTTGATATCCACC
>JAJZHU010000110.1 GCA_021798375.1 Pseudomonadota bacterium
CGCCGCAGGTTGAATAACACGTAGGCGTGAATCATGCGTAAAAACAAAAAGCTAGAGCACGTTCGTCGCACGTATATGGTTCAACGTGATCCGAACGTGCTCTAAGACGGCGCAAAGTTGGTGCCCGTGCCATGGGCACCAACGGCTTCATCCGCGATCGGCCCAAACGAATGAATTTTTGCTTCTTTTTTTCAAAAAAGAAGATTCTTAAGTTATTCTTCCCAGGAACAAACCTGAGGAATCGTCTCTGTGTCCATCATCGTCGACCTGCGCGCCCTCACCGCCGCGCAAAAACACACCGTCACCGCGAGTCTGCTGGCCTGGACCTTCGACGCCTTCGATTTTTTCGTGCTGGTGTTCATCCTCAAACCTTTGGCCACCAGCTTCAACGTCAGCGTCAAGAACGTGGCGATCGCCATCACCCTCACCTTGATCGCCCGGCCGTTCGGCGCTTTGCTGTTTGGCCGCCTGGCCGATCATTTTGGCCGCCGCCCGATTTTGATGATCAACATCCTGTGCTATTCACTGTTCGAGCTCGCCTCCGCCTTTGCGCCATCGCTGGCCGTCATGCTGATCCTGCGCACGCTTTACGGCGTGGCGATGGGCGGCATGTGGGGGGTTGCCACCTCGCTTACCTTCGAGGCCATTCCCATCCGCCTGCGCGGTTTCGTTTCGGGTTTGCTGCAACAGGGCTATGCGCTGGGTTATCTGATCGCCGCCGCGATTTTTGCCTTGCTGTTTCGCCACATCGGCTGGCGCGGCATGTTTCTGTTCGGCACGCTGCCGATATTATTGATCCCCTATATCTGGTTTTGCGTGCCGGAATCTTCTGTGTGGGGGGTGCCCCATCGCAAACCAAGCAACCTGCGGGCGACTTTGCGCGGCCATTGGCGCGTCGTCGTGTTCATGGTGCTGCTGATGACCGGCTTTAATTTCCTCAGCCACGGCACGCAGGATCTCTATCCGACCTTCCTGTCGGTGCAGCGTCATTTCTCGCCCGGCATGGTGGGCAGCATCGCCATCATCTATAACATCGGCGCCATCCTGGGCGGCCTCACCTTCGGCACGCTGTCGCAACATTGGGGCCGGGGCCGCACCATCGCCATCGCCGCGCTGCTGGTGTTGCCGATCATCCCGCTGTGGGCTTTTTCCAGCACGCCGGCCCTGCTCGCGCTGGGAGCCTTTCTGATGCAGGTCATGGTTCAGGGCGCCTGGGGCGTGGTGCCGGTGCATCTCAACGAGCTCTCGCCCGAGGGCGTGCGCGGCACTTTGCCAGGGCTGGTATATCAACTCGGCAACATGCTGGCCGCCATCAACGCCACGCTGCAAGCCGGCATCGCCGAACATCACCACGGCAATTACGCCATCGGGCTGGCGGTGGTGGCGGGTGTGGCGGCGCTGGTGGTGGCCAGTGTGGCGGGGTTGGGGAAAGAGGCGAAAGATGTCAGATTTGGCTAGAGCACGTTCGGATCACGTTGAACCATATACGTGCGACGAACGTGCTCTAGCTTTTTGTTTTTACGCATGATTCACGCCTACGTGTTATTCAACCTGCGGCGATCATGCTCTAGGTCCTATGTAACATGAAGGCGTCAAACATGCTGACACACCGCAAAGAACGGCACCGTCTGGGAAAATCCGGCTGGTTGCGCGCCGCTGTATTGGGCGCCAACGACGGCATCCTTTCAACCGCAAGCCTCGTGCTGGGTGTCGCCGCCGCAGACGGCAGCCGCAGCGGCGTGCTGATCGCGGGCGTCGCCGCACTGGTCGCGGGGGCCATGTCGATGGCCGCCGGCGAGTATGTCTCGGTTCACTCCCAGGCCGATACCGAACACGCCGATCTGAAACTTGAACGCGAGGAGTTGCGCACCGACAACGAGGGCGAACACCGTGAACTCACCGCGATCTATGTCAAACGCGGTCTCGATCCCGCCCTTGCCAGGCAGGTTGCCGAACAACTTATGGCTCACGATGCGCTGGGGGCGCACGCGCAGGATGAACTCGGCATCTCAGACGCCCTGAAAGCCCGCCCGATCCAGGCCGCACTTGCCTCGGCGGCCAGCTTTGCCGCGGGTGCCGCCGTGCCGCTTTTGGTGACCGCGATAGCGCCCCAGGCCGACCTGATGATCTTTGTTTCCACCGGTTCGCTGCTGTGCCTGATCGGCCTGGGAACGCTGGCGGCGCGCATCGGCGGGGCGAGTATTGTCACCGGCGCCATCCGCGTGGCATTCTGGGGCGTGCTGGCGATGGCTGTCACCACCGGCATCGGCGCTTTGTTCGGACGGATTTTATAGACGGTCAATCCTTACGCCACCTGGTATAATTTATAATTTCCAAACGGCCTTCAAAAAAACAGGGGGCTTCTGCCCCCTGTTTTGCAACCTATCGCGTATGATCATTGACGATCAAACGAAATCGGTCATTGCGTGACCGCCATCACCGAATGATCATTGCTCGCGGCAGCGTCTTTCGTCACGGCGACCTTTTTCGCACTGGCTTTCACGATGGCAGCCTTGTGCCTCGTCGCCTCATGCGTAGCACTCTTCACGTGGTGCAATACGTGCGTGCCTGCCTTGCTACTCCGCTCCGCCGTGGGCGAAACCGCCACGGTCTTGGGAGCCGTCACGGTCTTGGGAGCCGCCACGGTTTGATCCGCAGCAGCGGCCGCACCGACCGCCATCGGCGCAAAAACCATCAGGGCCGAAGTGGCGGCAACAAAAAACATCTTACGTGTCATAGCTATTTTCCTTTTTCATCAAACAATGGAGAATTTTTCAGTCTCGTGGATCGGCACGCACGCCTCAACGAATGGGGATCTGGATGGCAATCGAGGGAGCGTAGATCCCCAGATAAGGCGGCGCGTAATATTGCCGCGGCGCATAGTAACCGACGGGAGGCACCCAATAGCCGACCGGCCCCCAATAACCGCCCCGATCGCCATCATCATCATCGCCACCACCATAACCGCCGTAACCGCCGCGGCCATAAGCGCGGTAATAGCCACCCGCGTGGCGATCATTGCCGTGGTGATCGCCGCCGCCCCGATTGCCCCAACCATCGGCCATCGCCGGAGCAGCCAGCCCCAGCAGGCCGATCATCGCAGCAACGGCCGCCATTTTCGTGATCGAATTTTTCTTGTTGAACATGATACGATCTCCCAGATCGAATTCGCTTCAAGCTACTTGGTCACGGCGCCGATCGTGGCCCCGCCCGCGCCGCCCAACAGCGCGCCGACCAACAAATTGCCGCCACCCGTCGCGGCGGTCAGCGCCACTCCGGCCGCGGCCCCCAACGCTCCACCACTCAGAGCGCGTTGCTGGG
Organism: Pseudomonadota bacterium; assembly: GCA_021798375.1. Classification (GTDB taxonomy): domain Bacteria; phylum Pseudomonadota; class Alphaproteobacteria; order Acetobacterales; family Acetobacteraceae; genus JAJZHU01. The sequence goes on from JAJZHU010000110.1 coordinate 3,322, forward strand.
TTCTTGTCATGTGTTCACAACCGCCCAGGCTGGTCGCCACGCCCGCACCGAGCAAAAGCAGTAACTTCGATTGATTGAGTTGCACGTCACATTCTCCAACAAAGAGCGAGTATTGGTTCGCTCTCGATGTGGTTAATGTGCGCCTTCTGCGTATAAATTCAATAACTTACCGAAATTTGTCACAGACGGATTTTTTGAGCCCAAGATTGTCACAGCGAGCAGTTTTATATCATCAGGTGATGGCGAATGACGCCATCGGACGCCACTCACGCCGCCACGCGCAGCCCTTCGTCTTCAATGATCAGATCAACCACCTTGCCGCCGCGCACGACCAAGGTGCCCTGCCGCGGCACTTCCTGCCAACCGGCGCGATTATCGTCGATCGGTTCAGACACCAAGGTCACCCCGGTGGGCGTTTCCTGATAATAAAGGCTGGCGGGGGCATCGTCGCACGACCAGCGAAATCCCCACAGCGTATTGCCGTCCGACAGCGTGGCGGTGAAATGCAGGGGATCTTCCACCCCCGCTTGCAACATGGCGCGCTTGACCTGTCGCAACGTGGCACGCAGCGCCTTCACCGGGTCCTCGCGCAGTCCATGGGCAAAGGCGGCCAGAAAGATCGCCTCGCTGTCGGTGCTGCCGACACGCATGCCGTAAAATTCGTCGGGGATAAGGTTTTCCACCGCCCGGCGCACCCGCGCCCATTCGGCGATCTGTCCATTGTGCATGAACAGAAACTCCTCCACCCCGAAGGGATGGCAATTGGTGCGGCTGGTTTGCGTGCCGGTCGAAGCCCGCACATGGGCAAAAAACTGACGCGAACGCACCTGCGCGCAGATTGCCCGCAAATTTTCATCCGACCACGCCGGCCGCACCTCGCGGTAGATCCCCGGATTGAGCCGTTCGCCATACCAACCCACGCCGAATCCGTCGCCATTGGTGGCGCACGGCGCCTCGACCGCATGCAAAGACTGATGAATCAACGAGTAACAAGGCGTTGTTACCAGCTCTTCCATCAAAATCGGCTCACCTTGATAAGCAAGAAAGCGGCACATGGGCTTGATCCAAAAGCGATAGTCAGTTCAACCTAGTCAGTTCAGCCACGCTTGCGAATTAACGATCGACGGAATTCACCACAGTATGGCCCCTCATGGTCGATTCGATACCAAGTTTATGGCGCTATTATGACGATCAAAGCCTAAAAAGCGATATTTTTTGCAATGCAGCAATTCTTCTCCTTCCCAACGCCCGATTGACAGAAGCCGCAGTCAGGGCGATAGGGGGCGTCCAGCGCTTTCACCCCTGTTTCGCGTTCGCGCGGGATGAAGATCCGGGAACAAGCTTGATGTCCGTAAACGCCTTTATCTTTCCTGGCCAAGGCAGTCAGGCCGTCGGCATGGGGCGCGATCTCGCCGCGGCCTTTGCGGCGGCCCGCGAGGTCTTCGACGAGGTTGACGAAATCCTGTCGCAACGCCTGTCGAAACTGATGTTCGAGGGGCCGGCCGACGAACTGACCATGACCGAAAACACCCAGCCCGCCCTGATGGCGGTCTCGCTGGCGGTGGTGCGGGTGTTGGAACGCGAGGGCGGCTTCAGCCTCGCCGACAAAGCCACGCTCGTCGCCGGCCACTCCTTGGGTGAGTATAGCGCCCTGGCGGCGGCAAAAGCCTTTTCGGTGGCCGATGCCGCCCGTCTGCTGCGTCTGCGCGGCAATGCCATGCAGCGCGCCGTTCCGGCGGGTTTGGGCGGCATGGCGGCACTGCTGGGGGTCGAGATGGACCAGGCGGTCCAGATCTGCCTGGAGGCCGCCGAATACACCAACGAGACCGGCCAGACGATCCGCGAGGTGGTGCAGGCCGCCAACGACAACGGCGGCGGCCAGGTGGTGATCTCGGGGCACAAAAGCGCCATCGAGCGCGCCATCGAAATCGCCAAATCCAAAGGCGTGAAGCGCGCCATGCTGCTGCCGGTTTCGGCCCCGTTCCATTGCGCCTTGATGGCCCCCGCCGCCAGCGCGATGTTCGAAGCCCTGGGCGCCGCCACCGTTCATGCCCCGGTGGTGCCCCTGATCGCCAATGTGTCGGCCGCCAAAGCCACCGCCCCCGATGCCATCCGCGATTTGCTGGTGCAACAAGTCACCGGCACGGTACGTTGGCGCGAATCGGTGATCACCATGAACGAAATGGGCATCGATCAATTTATCGAACTGGGCTCGGGCAAGGTCCTTACCGGCCTGGTTCGCCGCATCAGCCCCGATTCGGGCGCGGTTTCGGCCAGCAACCCGGCTGAAATCGAAGCCCTGCTGAAATTGCTGTAAAGGCGAATAAAGATGATGTTTCGATTGGATGGCAAGACGGCGTTGGTCACCGGCGCTTCGGGCGGCATCGGCGCCGAGATCGCAAGGAAACTGCACGCCCAAGGCGCCAAGGTGGTGCTTTCCGGCACACGCCAGTCGGTGCTGGATGAATTGGCGCGGGATTTGGGTGAGAATGCCTTTGTCGCCGTGGCCGATCTGCGCGAGGCCGCCGCCGCCGATGCGTTGGTGACACAGGCCGAATCGCTCGCCGGGCCGTTGGATATTCTGGTCAATAATGCCGGATTCACCCGCGATATGCTGGCGCTGCGGATGAAGGACGAAGACTGGCAATCGGTGCTGGACGTGGATTTATCCGCGCCGTTCCGCCTTTCGCGCGCGGCTTTGCGCGGCATGTTGCGCCGCCGGGCGGGCCGGATCATCTCGATCGGGTCGATCGTGGGCAGCACCGGCAACCCCGGCCAGGCCAATTATTGCGCGGCCAAGGCGGGACTCGAGGCCATGAGCAAGGCATTGGCGCAGGAAGTCGGCTCACGCGGGATTACCGTAAACGTGGTGGCGCCGGGCTTTATCGAAACCCCGATGACCCACGGGCTCGCCCTCGCGCAAAAGGAAAAATTGCTGACCGGCATCCCGATGGGGCGCATGGGCAAACCCGAGGAAATCGCCGCCGCCGTGGTATATTTGGCGTCGGGCGAAGCCGCCTGGGTCACCGGATCGACGCTGCATGTCAACGGCGGCATGGCGATGTTATGATGCCAAAAAGCAACTAAAGTGCGTCGCGGCCAAAAACCCGCGCTGTGGGGCTAGTCGTGTACCCCCAGAACGTGTTAATCGCCCGGCTTCACGAAGGATCGCTGTCTGATGTCAGACTCCCGGTCCGCACAACAAAACGAACCAAAGACTATTCCCTTTACCAACCGTGAGACGAAAGCTTGAGGACGAGATGAGCGAGATCGGTGACAAAGTTAAAAAGATCGTTGTCGAGCACCTGGGTGTCGACGAAGCGAAAGTGACGCCGGAAGCATCCTTCATCGACGATCTGGGTGCCGACAGCCTCGACACCGTCGAACTGGTGATGGCGTTTGAAGAAGCATTCAGCGTCGAAATCCCGGAAGATGCGGCTGAAAAAATCGCCACCGTCAAGGACGCGATCAGCTACATCGAATCGCAAAAGGGCTGAGGTCGATTCGCAAATGACCGGTGGAATGTCGGGCGGCAAGTTACGCCGCGTTGTCGTCACGGGCTTGGGTATCGTCTCCCCGCTTGGGGTCGGTGTGCCGTATGTCTGGAAGCGTCTTCTCGCCGGTGAATCCGGCATTTCCACCATCACTGCGTTCGATACCACCGACCTTACCAGCAAGGTGGCCGGGATTGTGCCCGAAGGCCCGACAGCCGAAGGCGGGTTGAACCTTACCGATTTCATCCCGCACAAAGACCTGAAAAAGATGGATCGCTTCATCCATCTGGGTCTGGCCGCCGCGGCCGAAGCCGTGGCCGATAGCGGGTGGGAAATCAAGACCGAGGAAGATGCCAACTCCACCGGTGTCATCATCGGTGCGGGCATCGGCGGTTTGCAGACCATCTATGATACCTCGATCCTGATCCACGAAGGCAAAACCCGCCGCGTTTCGCCCTTTTTTATCCCCTCGGCGCTGATCAATCTGATCTCGGGCCAGGTTTCGATCAAATATGGCTATAAAGGCCCCAACCATTCGGTCGTCACCGCTTGCGCCACCGGCGTGCATGCGATTGGCGACGCCGCCCGCATCATCGGGCTGGGCGACGCCGAAGTGATGGTGGCCGGTGGCGCCGAAGCCACCGTATGCCCGATCGGCATCGCCGGTTTCTGCGCCGCGCGCGCCCTTTCCACCAATTTTAACGACTCGCCCCAGCAGGCATCGCGCCCGTGGGACAAAAGTCGCGATGGCTTTGTGATGGGCGAAGGCGCCGGAATTCTGGTGCTGGAAGAATATGAACACGCCAAGAAGCGCGGCGCCAAGGTTTACGGCGAAGTGGTCGGGTAT
>JAJZHU010000111.1 GCA_021798375.1 Pseudomonadota bacterium
GGATTTGCAGCCATTGGTTGATATATGATTGGTAAACCGCGGCCAGGATCCACACGACGGCGAACAGGGTAAAGCCGGGCATGATGCCGATGGGCGGGTAGTTGGGCGATTTCTGCCCGATCAGCAGCAATTTCCAAAAGGCGGTAACGTTCTTGTTTTGCAACGCGTTATAGAAAGCGTTGAACCAATAGGTGTTGATCACGCCAAGCCCGACAATGGTCAGGTTTAGAAAAATGGTGCCGGCGAGCATACTCCACGCCACCCATTTTTCGTCCGACAGAAAATAAGGTTTGGCAAGCTGCCAGGCATCGCGCAGCACCGGCCCAAGACGTCGCATCTATTATTCCTCGTTTTCGTTGCCGGCCCTGATCGCCCGCAGCCGGATCACGCCGCGCGCCTCATTGGGCGGGACCGGCTTGCCCTTGCGCAAATACTCGATCTGTCCGGCGGCGACCAGACGTGTCGCGGCGCGGCGCACACTGGGGATCAGCCGTTGCCAGGTGGGATTATCGGGGGCCAGCCGCCTTGCCACATCGAGCGGGGCGATGGAGTTGCGCGATTGTTGGGTCATTTCGAGGATCAATGCCTCGATCTCTTGATCGGTTGCCATGCGCGCAACCTAGAGCAATATGCCATCGCTTGCTACCGCCTGATGGCATGAAATTGCTCGCCAAGACAAAGAGCTAGAGCCTGATGACACAGATAACCCGATTTAATTGCGAGTCATCAGGCTCTAGTGGCGCATGTCAGTCATAATGTGGGGTTATGCGCGAGGGAAAAAGCTCGTCCGGCCAGCCAAAAAACGCAGGCCGTATTGGGTATACGGACAAGTTTTTTGGCGATGACCGGTGAGGTTTTTCACCGCGCAGAACCCCGCATTATGACTGACATGCGCCACTGGGCGGGATGAGTTGAAAATGGAAGCTCCCGGCGATGCGGCTTTGCCGACTCGCAAATGTCATCGAATTGCAACCCAGGCAACGGGTGACAGCGCGCACGTAGCGGTGTAAGTGGCGCGTCTGGTTAGGTTGATCGAGGGGAGGTTCGATGTCTGGCACCAATTTCCCCGCTGCGGCGCGAGACCGTCGATTGCCCAATCTGTTTGATTTGATTGCCATTGTGGCGCTGTTCGGCTTGTTCGCGGCGTTCGGCGGGGCGGCGCGCAACACCATTGCGCCCTTGGCCGCGCTTGAAACCAGCACCATCCATCTCGATCCGTCTTATCTGCCCTATTATGCGCTGCGCACCACGCTGCGCATGTTCGCCGCCTTGCTGGTGTCGTTGCTGTTCACCTTTACCTATGCGCCGTTTGCCGCCAAAAGCCGGCGGGCCGGATTGGTGATGATCCCGGCGCTCGATATTTTGCAATCCGTGCCGATTTTGGGCTTTTTGTCGTTCACCGTCACGTTTTTCATGGGGCTGTTCCCCGGCAACGTGATCGGCGCCGAACTTGCCTCGATTTTCGTGATTTTCACCAGCCAGGCCTGGAATATGGCCTTCAGCTTCCACCAATCGCTCACCACCGTGCCGCGCGATCTCGACGAGGCCGCCACCAGCTTTCGCCTCAGCGCCTGGCAGCGGTTTTGGCGGTTGGAGGTTCCCTTCGCCATGCCGGGATTGGTGTGGAACACCATGATGTCGATGTCCGGCGGCTGGTTCTTCGTCACCGCCTCCGAGGCTGTTTCGGTCGGCAACACCACCTGGAAACTGCCGGGCATCGGTTCATATGTGGCGGTGGCGCTGGCGCGGCGCGATCTGTTGGCGGTGATTTACGCCATTCTGGCCATGTTGGTGGTGATCCTGGCCTATGATCAACTGTTGTTCCGCCCGCTGGTGGCGTGGTCGGCCAAATTCCGCTTCGAGACCACGGCGCGGGTGGAAGAAGACGATCCCTGGATGTTGGCGCTGCTGCGCCGCACGACGTTTCTGGCCTGGGCGATCGATTATGTGGGGTCGTTGTTCCAATGGCTCAGCGGCCGGCGCATGGCGATCAAAATCCAGACGCCGCGTTTCGCGTTGCCCGAGCGTGTGGCCGATATCATCTTCGCCGGCATCCTGGCGGCGGGGGTGAGTTGGGCGATTTACCGCATCTTCACATTCGTTTCGATCAGCCTCACCTGGCATGATCTGGTGATTTCATTGGGTTTGGGCGCCATCACCCTGCTGCGGGTGATCGTGCTGATCGCACTGGCCTCGGCGCTGTGGGTGCCGGTCGGGGTATGGCTGGGGCTGCGCCCGAAGTGGGCAAAGCGGGTGCAACCGGTGGTGCAGTTTTTGGCGGCGTTTCCGGCCAATCTGTTCTTTCCGGTGTTCGTGGTGGTGATTGTCCGCTTTCATCTGATCCCCGACATCTGGCTGACGCCGCTGATGATTCTTGGCACGCAATGGTATATTTTGTTCAATGTGATCGCGGGCGCCAGCGCCTTTCCGGGCGATTTGCTGGAAGTGTCGCAGAATTTCCGGGTCAAGGGTTGGCTGTGGTGGCGCCGGGTGATTTTGCCGGGGATATTTCCGTATTTCATCACCGGCGCGCTTACGGCTTCGGGAGGTGCATGGAACGCCGCCATCGTGGCGGAGGTGGCGCAGTGGGGCGATACCACGCTCACCGCCCATGGGTTGGGCGCCTATATCGCCCAGGCCACCGTCGCGGGCGACACGGCGCGGATCGTGTTGGGGGTGGCGGTGATGTCGCTGTATGTCGTGGTGATCAATCGGCTGCTCTGGCGCCGCCTGGCCGCCTATGCGAGCCGCCGTCTTGTTATGTGACCCCCCTTTGTTATGTAACGTCGTTTTGATCGGAGTTTTCCATGCCTGACAATATTCCGTCTCCGCAGGTTGCCTCCCACGGCGTGCTGCTGGAAGTAAAGAAGGCGCGTCAGGCGTGGCGCATGGACAGCGGCACGGATCTGGTGGTGTTGGACGATGTCGATATCACTTTGCATGAAGGCGAGATCGTGGGTCTGCTGGGCCGTTCCGGCTCGGGCAAATCCACCTTGCTGCGCATTGTCTGCGGGCTGTTGCATCCCACCAGTGGCGACGTGATCTGGCGCGACAAAAAACTCGCCGGCCCCGCCGACGGCATCGCCATGGTGTTTCAAAGCTTCGCCCTGTTTCCCTGGCTCACCGTGCAGGAAAATGTCGAGCTGGGGCTGGAAGCGCTGCTGGTGCCCAAGGAAGAGCGCACCGAACGCGCCGAAGCGGCCATCGCCCTGATCGGTTTGGGCGGTTATGAAAGCGCCTATCCCAAGGAACTTTCGGGCGGCATGCGGCAGCGTGTGGGATTGGCTCGCGCCCTGGTGGTGCATCCCGATCTTTTGTTGATGGATGAACCCTTCAGCGCGCTCGATGTGCTGACCGCGGAAACCTTGCGCACCGATTTGATCGATCTGTGGGTGGAACGCAAATTGCCGATTAAATCGGTATTGATGGTCACCCACAACATCGAGGAAGCGGTGCTGATGTGCGATCGCATCCTGGTGTTTGCCTCCAACCCCGGCCGCGTGGCCAGCGAGTTGCGTGTGCCCTTCGCCCATCCGCGCAACCGCCTCGACCCTGCATTCCGCCAGATGGTCGATGATATATACGCGGTAATGACCCGCCGCACCCCGGTGCACCGGCCGGCCACGGGGGCGGCGTTGGGCACTCCGTTGCATCCCGTGTCCACCAATATTCTGTCCGGTTTGCTCGAAACCCTGGCGGGACCGCCCTATGATGGCCGCGCCGACTTGCCGCCGCTCGCCGCCAGCCTGCAATTGGAGCTCGATGATCTGTTCCCGATTTCCGAAGCCTTGCAGTTGCTTCGATTCGCCGAGGTGGAAGAGGGCGACATCCGTCTGACCCAGGCCGGCCGCGATTATGTTTTGGCGGACATGGACAGCCGCAAATCGCAGTTTGCCGATGCGTTGAAGGTCAATGTGCCCCTGATTGCGGCAATTCGCCAGGTGCTGGACGAGCGTTGGAACCACCGGGCATCCGCTGTGCGCTTCCTTGATGAACTGGAAGATCACATGTCGCCCATCTATGCCGATAATACGCTGAAAACCGCCATCAGTTGGGGGCGTTTCGCCGAGCTTTACAGTTACGACGACGAAGCGGATCAATTCTTTTTGGATGAAGAAGAATCCGATGAAGACGCGGCAGAGTGATACAAACGGTTTTGACACATCCAAATACAGCTTTACGCAAGGTAAATGTCATCACCGGCTTGACACTTGGCTTGTCAAAAGTTAGCAACCAGCCGCCTTCCGATATCTTGGAGAGCAAGCATGGATAAAAAGCGGGACGAGGGCGGCTTTGACCAAAGGCTGCAAGAGGCTCGCGACAGGCAAGGGTTGATCGACCCCGACGCTGCGCCAAAGGGCAAAGATCTGCCCGACGGCGCCATCGGTGCAGGCACCCGGGTCGGCGTGGAGATGGTTTCGGCCGTGGTGGTCGGATTGGTGATCGGGCTTTGGCTGGATCGCTGGCTGCATACCGCGCCTTGGTTGATGCTGTTGTTCCTGGTGTTGGGAATGGCAGCCGGGGTGATGAATGTGTTTCGGCTGGTGTCGCCACGCAAGACGCCGCCCGAATAATCCGGCCTTGGCGCCGGAACGGAATTATGTTGCGGGCCGAACGGTCCGATTTGTCAGGATAATCAGAACTTCAGCACTTTGGGCCGAAGTCTGAGAAACAAGAAGAGGCATGCACGTGGCAGACATGAACCCGCTCGAGCAATTCACGCTGGAACCGGTGTTCGGCCATTTTGGCCAACAGGCCCATTTCAGCCAGGCGAATCTGATGATGATTCTCGCCGGCACTTTGGTGTTGTTGTTGCTGCGTGTGGGCATGGCCCCGAAATCGGTGGTGCCGGGGCGTCTGCAGGCACTGGCCGAAATGAGCTATCAGGGCATCATGTCGATGGCGGTGGGAACCATCGGCGAGGAGGGCAAGCGTTTCTTCCCCTTCATCTTCACCCTGTTTTTCTTCATTCTGTTCGGCAATATCCTCGGATTATTGCCCTTTAGTTTCACTTACACCTCGCATATCGCCGTCACGTTCGGCTTGGCGATGCTGGTGTTCGTACTGATCACCGTGGTGTCTTTCGCGGTCCATGGGTTGCATTTCTTCAGCTACTTCTTCCCTGCCGGCGCGCCGGTGTTTCTGGCGCCGTTGATCGTGCCGATTGAAATCCTGTCCTACCTTTCTCGCCCTGTCAGCCTGTCGGTTCGTTTGTTCGCCAACATGCTGGCCGGTCACGTGATGCTCGATGTGTTTGCCTATTTCGTGATCCTGCTGGGCGGTGCCGGCATCGTGGGCGGGATCGCCGCGATCGCGCCGATGGGACTCGACGTGGTGATGATCGGCTTCGAGCTGCTGGTCGCTTTTCTGCAAGCCTATGTGTTCGCTGTTCTCACCTGCATCTATCTGCATGACGCGGTGCATCTCCACTAATCATGGGATGAACCGCTCCTGCCGGGCAGTTTTTGCTACCAACCATTTATCTTAAAACAAAGGACTGACTCTGATGATTACTGACGTTGGCATGAAGGCTCTGGGCGCTGGTCTGGCGGTGATCGCTCTTGCGGGCGTCGGCATCGGTATCGGCAACATCTTCTCGTCGCTGATTACCGGTATTTCGCGTAATCCTTCGGCGGAAAACGCCATGTTCGGCCGCGCCATCCTGGGCTTCGCGCTCACGGAAGCGGTGGCGTTGTTCGCACTCGTGATTGCCTTTATCATTCTGTTCGTGCTGCACTGATATCCGCGTCGGAACACCGGTCTTGATCCTGGATCAAGGCCGGTTCTGTCTTGGATTCAAAAGGCGCTGGAGACCATTCGATGCCGCAGTTAGATTTCGCCAATCCCTTGACCATCTTTCAGGTCGCCTGGATGGCAGCCATCTTCCTCGTGCTTTATGTCGCCTTGTCGCGCTGGGCATTGCCCCAGGTCGCCAATGTGATCGAAGCCCGTGGCGCGCGCATCGCGGCCGATCTGGAAGTGGCCCGTGAATCCAAGCTGCGTGCCGATCTGGCCGTGACCGAGCTTACCAGCGCCACCAAGCGCGCCCACGCCGAAGCCCAGGCCGCGATTGCCGAAGCCATTGCCGGTGCACGCGCCGAAGCCCTGGCCGAAGCCCGTGCCGCCAATTCCTCGCTGGAGGATCGTCTGGCCGATGCCGAACGTCAGATCGACGCGGCCCGTGCCGTTGCGGTGGGCGCATTGCGTGACATCGCTGCTGATACTGCCGCCACCATTGTGGGCCGGTTGACCGGCGTTGCCGCCGACGCGGGGCTGCTTGGCCGCGCTGTCGATCGCGCGATCGCTAAAGCCTGATCGGGAGCATCGCAATGGATCATCAATCCGCATTTTACGCTTTCATCACCGAGCCGCGTTCGTGGGTGGCGGTTGCCATCGTTCTGTTCGTTGTCTTATTTGGCGGCAAACTGTGGGGCGCCGCGACAGCCATTCTCGATAAGCGTGCCGATACCATTCGCGCCGAATTGGAGGAGGCCTCCGCTCTGCGCGCCGAAGCCGAAAAAATGCTGTTGGAGGCAAGCTCGCGCCGTGAATCGGCGTTGAAGGAAGCCGCCGAACTGCTGGCGTCGGCCAGGCACGAGGCACAGCGTTTGGCCGCCGAAGCGCGTGACGAGGCCGCCATCGCCGCCAAACGACGCGAGAAAATGGCGCTGGAACGCATCGATGCCGCTGAAAAAGCGGCCTTGGTCGATGTGCGCAACCAGGCCGCCACCATCGCCATCCAAGCCGCCGAGATTATCGTCCGCGAGGGCCTGTCCGCCGATGCCGCAAGCAGGCTGGTTGGGCGGGCGATCGATGCGTTGCCCGCGGCGTTGGCCGCGCAATAAAATCCGAACGAGGCCGGGCGTTCCCCGGCCTTTTTTGTGTCGAGTGTTTGGAGATTTGGTCCATGCGTCCACTGATCGTCGGCAATTGGAAAATGAACGGCGCACGCGAAAGCGCCATCAAGATGGCCTGCGAACTGGCCGATGCGGCTTCCGGTCTTGCCTGTGATCTGGTGATCTGCCCGCCGTTCACCTTGCTCTATCCGCTGGCTCTGGCACTCGACGGCACCGCGCTGGCGGTAGGGGCACAGGATTGCCACCAGGCCGCCGCCGGGGCGTTCACCGGCGATGTGGCAGCACCCATGGTGGCGGAAACCGGCGCGACCCATGTGATTTTGGGCCATTCGGAACGTCGCCAGTATCACGGCGAAACCGATGCGATGGTGCGTGCGAAGGTTGAGACCGCGGTGCGGGCAGGTCTGATCCCGATCGTCTGCGTGGGCGAATCCGCCGCCGAACGCCACGCCGGGCACGAAACCGAGGTGGTGGGCGCCCAATTGGCGCACAGCCTTCCCGACAATTTTGCCGGCGTGGTGGCCTATGAGCCGATCTGGGCCATCGGCACCGGCCTTGTCCCCACGGTGGAAGATGTGACGGCGATGCATGATTTCATGCGCGCGCAACTGCTGGCGCGTTTTGGCGCTGGTGCCGCGCAACGGCCGCTTTTGTATGGCGGTTCGGTCAAAGCCTCGAACGCGGGGCAATTATTGGCGGTGGCCAATGTGAATGGCGCCCTGGTCGGCGGCGCCAGTCTGGTGGCCAGCGAATTTTTGGCGATTGCCCAAGCCGCGACGCAATAGAACCCCGAGGTA
>JAJZHU010000112.1 GCA_021798375.1 Pseudomonadota bacterium
CGATCCAACGCATCGCAGCCTTGGCGGTTCCAATCTGATTCCCGTCGCCATCGCGCGCGACATCAGCCAGGCAATGCCGGTGGCCGGCAGCTTCACGGGTGCTACCGATGCCTTTCAAAATATGCTGGTAACGGTTTCCGTCACGTCGCAATACGATGGTTGAAGCAAACACGGCCACGCTTCCTGAAATGCCAGACCGCGCAATGGCCAGTGGCAGCATCGATTTCGTGCTCTTGCCCGAGGACATCGCCGTTAAAATCGCTCGGATTGCGCGGGGCGAATAGATTAGAGCATGATCGCCGCAGGTTGAATAACACGTAGGCGTGAATCATGCGTAAAAACAAAAAGCTAGAGCACGTTCGTCGCACGTATATGGTTCAACGTGATCCGAACGTGCTCTAAAGCCACCTTGTCATAAGTAATTTCCGATCCTCCCTCCCCGTTCCTGATGCGATTATGCTCCCAGAGTCGATCATAATTGTAATGCTGCAATATCAGGAGAATGTGACAATGGATAAGAACAGAATCATCGGCTCGGCCAAGGAAGCAAAAGGCAATGTCAAAGAGGCGGTTGGAAAATTGACCGGAGACGCGAAATTGCAAGCCGACGGTCACGCCGACAAGGTCGAGGGAAAAATCCAAAATGCCGTCGGCGGTGTCAATGATGCCTTGCGCGAAGTGCTGAAGAAATGATTCGCGAATTCGCTTTTCCCGTGAAAATCATCCTTTGGCAAGAAAGTGAGAAAACAACATGCTGCTCTTAATCATTGTGTTGCTTCTTTTGTTCGGCGGTGGCGGCGGTTACTACGCCCACGGTCGTTACGGCTACCCCGGAGTCGGCGGCGTTTTTGGTCTTATCCTGCTCATTCTGATCATTCTTTGGTTTGTAGGCGCTCTCGGCGGCATGGGTCGATATTGATCAGGGAAAGAGAAGCAAAAAACTTTGTTCATTTTGGTCCCTCGCACAAGCTGAATAGTTTGAGCGCAGACCAAATAAATCAAAAGTTTTTTGCTTCATTTTTACAAAAAAGAAGTCCTCACTTCACTTCCACCTTCCTGCTTCCATCGCCAAACCGCAAATCCAACCCCTGCCCCGTCTTCAACCCCGCCGCCGAAGTCACCGGCCGTTGTGTCTCGTCCGTCACCAACACATAGCCGCGCGCCAGCACCGCCAGGGGCGAAACCGCTTCCAATTGCCGTGCCATGCCCTCCAGCCGCGTCCGCCGTTCGCGCAGCATGGCTTGCAGCGGCACCACGGAAAGCCGCCCCAGCACGCTGGCGGCTTTGGTGTGGCGTGCCGCCACATTGGCGCGCAAGGCGGGCAACAGCCGATCGGCCAGCCGCGCGAATGCCGCCCGGCGCGAAGCCATCAAATTGGGCAATGCCAGATCCAGCCGCGCCGCGCGATCATCCAGCCGCATCCGAGCCTGTCCCACCAACCCGATCAGATCCGGCATCCGCGCCACCAGCGCCGCAAGCTGCAAACGCCGTCCTTGCGCCAGGCGCGACAGGCTGCCCGCCAGCCTGGCTTGTTTTTGCGCCAGATCGGCCACCAATTCCGACCGCGCCGGCACCGCCAGTTCGGCGGCGGCGGTCGGCGTCGGCGCGCGTTGATCCGAGGCAAAATCGATCAGCGTGGTATCGGTTTCATGCCCCACGGCGGAGATCAGCGGAATACGGCTCATCGCCGCGGCCCGCACCACATCTTCGTCGTTGAAAGCCATTAAATCTTCCAAACTGCCGCCGCCGCGCGCCACGATCAGCACATCGGGGCGCGGAAAACCCGCGGGCAGGGCGTTGAAACCGCGGATCGCCGCCGCAATCCTGGCCGCCGCACCCTCGCCTTGCACCGGCACCGGCCACAGCAGCAAATGGCGCGGAAACCGCCGCGCGATGGTGGTGCGAATGTCCTGGATCACCGCGCCCTGGGGCGAGGTGATCACCCCGATCACCTGCGGCAACAGCGGCAAACGACGTTTGCGGGCGGCATCGAACAGACCCTCGGCCAATAATTTCTGCCGCAACGCCTCGATGCGCTGCAAAAGCGCGCCCGCCCCGGCGAACTCCATCCGTTCGACGATCAATTGGTAACTGGATCGCTCGCCGTAGGCCGTGACCTTGCCCGTGGCCACCACCGCCATGCCGTTCTCGGGCACGATCCCCAATCGCGATGCGGAAGATTTCCACACGATTCCAGCGATCTTCGAGCTTTCGTCCTTTAGCGAGAAATAAATATGCCCGGACGGATAGCGTTTCAGCTCGGTGATCTCGCCTGCCACCCGCACGCGGCCGAAAGCGCCCTCCAGCGTGCGCTTTACCGCGCCGGAAATTTCCGACACGCTATACTCGGGAAGATTGCTGTTAGGGGGGGCTGGTTCCTGCATGATGCCAACCTATGCTACAGCGGCACGGAACGAAAGCGGGGGAGTGCGAATATGCGGGTTCTGATCATCGGTTCGGGCGGACGTGAACATGCCTTGGCGTGCAGTCTGGCGGCCTCGCCGTCGCTTACCAAGCTGTATGTAGCACCCGGCAATGCGGGCACGGCGCTGGTGGCCGAAAATGTGCAGATCGGCGTGGTCGATGTGCCGGCCCTGGTGGAATTCGCGATTGCGCAAAAGATCGATCTGGTGATGCCCGGCCCCGAGGCGCCGCTGGTGTCGGGGATTGCCGATGCGCTGGCCGAGGCGGGGATCCGCTGTTGCGGCCCCACGGCGGCGGCGGCGATGCTGGAGGGCAGCAAATCCTTCACCAAGGAAATCGCCGATGCGGCGGGCGTGCCCACGGCGGCGTGGGAGCGTTTCGACGATGCCGCCGCCGCGCATGAATTCGTCCGCCGCAAGGGCGCGCCGATCGTGGTGAAAGCGGATGGGCTGGCCGCCGGCAAGGGTGTGGTGGTGGCGCAAAGCGTGGAAGAAGCCCAGGCCGCGATCACCGCGATGATGGAGGACGAAAGCCTGGGCGAGGCAGGCGCCAGTCTGGTGATCGAAGAATGCATGGTCGGGCCGGAATTGTCGTTGTTTGCGTTGTGCGATGGGCTCACCGCCATTCCCTTGGGCGTGGCGCAGGATCACAAGCGCGTGGGCGAGGGCGATACCGGCCCCAATACCGGCGGCATGGGCGCGATTGCCCCGCCGCCGTTCGTTACGCCGGCATTGATCGAGCATGTGATGGCCCGCATCATCCGTCCGACTCTGGCCGAAATGCACGCGCGCGGCACGCCATTTCGCGGCATTTTATTCGCCGGGTTGATGATCACCGAACATGGCCCGAAATTGATCGAATATAATGTGCGCTTTGGCGATCCCGAATGTGAGGCCTTGTTGCCACGTCTGCAATCCGATCTGCTGCCCGTGCTGATTGCTGCCTGCGACGGCAAACTGGACACGGTTGAGTTGCAATGGAAAAACGAGGCGTCGGCCGTGGTGATCATGGCGGCGCGCGGCTATCCCGGCGATTATGTGAAACACAGCAAGATCCGTGGTCTCGATGCGGCGGGCCAGGTGCCGGGCGTGCGGATCTTTCATTCCGGCACGGAAATGCGCGGCGATGATCTGCTTTCCAGCGGCGGGCGGGTGCTCGCGGTGTGCGGCACGGGGGCTGATTTGCGCCAGGCGTTGGCGCGCGCCTATCAAGCCATCGATCTGATCGATTGGCCGGAAGGATTCTGCCGCCGCGATATTGGTTGGCAGGCCATAATGCACGAATAATTCACGCTTGCTTCGGTCGAAATGATGATCGAGGAAAATTCAGAATGTGATTTGGAAGCACGGTATGTTAACTTCAGTTGGTATGATTGTTCTTCTTTTGACCGTCGGCGATCTTTACGCCGCCATTGTAATACTATCGAATATTAAAAGAATAACTAACTGGAAAAGTCATAATAAAGCGGGGGTATATTACCGCGCGGTGGCGATGGAATATTGGCGCGAATTCCAGATCAGGGTTTGTGCGGTGGTTGCCATGATAATGTTGTTTTTTATCTTTGTGACTTTCGTGTTTCACCGGCCGTGGTTGGATTGGACGATTTTGACGCTGATTTTCGGATTGGCGGGCTTGCGTGTTTTTATTCATTTTCGCCTGAAAAATTGTGTGCGGATGAGCGACGAATTTTGGCGTATTCGTGGCGAAGCCGAAGACGCCAAACGGACAACCAAAGCACAAGGGGAGCACCGCTGATGTCCCAATCCTCCAACCCGGCGCCCAATTCGGCGCAGATTGAATATTGGAATGCGGCGGCGGGTTTAACCTGGGCGCAATTGCATGAACAGCTCGACCGTCAGATCGAATGCTTGGGGCTCGAGGGCATTCGCGTCCTGGCGCCGCGCGCGGGCGAACAACTGCTCGATATCGGCTGCGGCTGCGGTCAGACTTCGGCCGAACTCGCGGTTCGGGTGGGGCCGTCGGGAAAGGTCGTCGGCGTGGATATTTCTCATCCCATGCTGGATGTGGCGCGCCGGCGCCTGGGGCCGGATACCCGCCGGCAGTTGGATTTCCGCCAACTGGATGCCCAAAGCGGCGAATTGGGCCGGGGGATATTCGATGCCGCCTTCTCGCGCTTCGGCGTGATGTTTTTCAGCGACCCCATCGCGGCCTTCACCAATATCCGTGCCGCCTTGAAGCCCGGTGGACGCATGAGCTTTGTTTGCTGGCGCCCGTTTCAGGAAAATCTGTGGATGCGGGTGCCGATGGAGGCCGCGTTGCCCCATCTGCCGCCGATGCCGCCCGCCGACCCGTTGGCCCCCGGACCGTTCGCGTTCGCAGACCCCAATCGCGTGCATTCGATTTTACGCGATGCCGGATTTGGCAGCGTAACCATCACCCCATTCGATCTGTCCATCGGCGGTTCAGACATCGAGCAGACGTTGCAACTCACCCTCAAGGTCGGTCCCCTGGGCGCTGCGCTGCGCGAAAACCCAGGTCTGGCGGATGCCGCCGTCGCCGCCGTCAGGGATGCGATTTCCGCCTATGCCACCCCCAAAGGCGTGCTCATGCCCGCCGCGGTGTGGATCGTCCGGGCGCAAAACGACCGGTAGAGGTCGCGGGGGGCAAGTTGCCCCCCAAAGCCGCGACCGCCGGTGTTAATCCAGGTAACGCGGGAACAGGATATTGTTCTCGGTGTGCATATGCTCCACGAAATCGTCGGCAAATTTTTGCGTCCCGGCATACAACGCGCGCCAACTGTTGCAGGCGTCGTCCGGGGCGTTGAAATCATGGGCGATTGCCTTGAGCTTGCGCAGAGCCACGACATGCTCCTCGTGTTCCATCATCATCACGGTGACGGGGCCGGCCAGCATCGAACCGGCGCCCTGCCGTATCCCCGGAAACAGGATCTGCTCTTCTTTTTGCATATGGGATTCAAGTTCCGGCAGAATCTGTTCAAGCAAGTTCGCCATGCCAAGCGGTGCCGCCGGGTGATCCTTGTGGGTGGCCTCGACGTGGCGGGCGAGCTTGATCAATTCCGGCACTTCACGCCGATGCACCTTGTGATAGCGGGTCTCGATCTGTTCGATCAGGGCGTTGTCTGCCTGCTCGGGCGCTGTGGCGGCGGCGTCGGCAATGGCGGCAAGTTCGGTTTCCAGTGCGGCGCAGGACAATCCCTTGGCGGCGGCGGCCTCGGCGAGGGTGTCATCGGCATCGCAGAAGAAATCGATGTGATGGCGGCGGAACAATGCCGCCGAATCCGGCAGGGATGTTGCGATGGCGCCAATGGCGCGGTTGGCATAGCCGGTTTTGGGGGACGTGGCGTTCATGGGCGATCTCCTCTCCCGTATGATCGGGCTGGTCGTCCGCGGGACGTTGCGGACATGGACGGTGGCGTGATTGAAGTGGTATTCATGATACCAATTCACCATACACCCAATTGTAGTATCGTCAATACCAGTTTATACAGGGCTTATGAAATTACTCGCTTCCACCGATTTCGCCCTGCGCGCCCTGATGGCACTCGCCAGCGAACCGTCAGACCGGCCGCTCAGCGTCGATGCGCTGGCGCAAAAACTGGGTGGATTGTCGCGCAACCATTTGCACAAAATCGTGCAGGAATTGGCGTCATTGGGGCTGGTCCGCACCGTGCGCGGCGCCGGCGGCGGTGTGACGCTGGCGATAGCACTCAGCGAGATCAAGGTGGGTACGCTGGTCCGTCAATTGGAGGGCGATCAGCCCGTGGTGGAATGTTTTCGCGCCGACGGCGGGTGCTGCACACTGGTCGCAGGATGCCGCTTGCGAGGTTTTATCCGCACCGCGAGGGAAGATTTTTATCGCAGCCTCGATGGTCACACGCTTGCGGAGTGTTTTTAGATCGCACGTTTGGGCGGGGTGGCATTGGCCCCATCGCTGCCCTTCCACAACCAAACCCGCATCACGATCATCGCCGGCAGCGCGGTGAAGATGGCCACGCCGTAAAACCCCACCCACCCCAATTGCGCCGCCAACACACCCGAAAATCCGCCCAGGGTGCGCAAGCCCAATGCCGCCAACGACGACAGCAGCGCATATTGGGTGGCAGTGAATTCCAACCGGCACTGCGCCGAAACGAACGACAAAAAGCACGCATCGGCCATGGCTTCGGCGAAATTCTCCACCACCACCTTGGTGTAAAGAATCGCCACATCGCCGGGAAACAACGCCAGCAGGAAATACAGCCCCATCGCCGCCATCTGAATGAACCCGGTGGCAAACAAAGACCGCCGCGCGCCAAACCGCACCACCAGCAACCCGCCGGTCGCCGCCCCCGCCAACACCGCCACCAGATTGGGCAGGCTGAGCACCGCGGCAACCTGGGCGCGGTCAAACCCCATGGCGTGATAAAACGAAGGCGCCATCGGGCTCGCCAGCGCCTCGCCCAATTTGAACAACACAATAAACCACAACACCGGCGCAATGCCGGGGCGCCGCATCATCTCCCGCAAAGGTGCGATGAGCGCCGCCACCCCACGCGCCGGGGCGGTGTGGATCGCGGGTTCGGGCGCGCACAGACTCAGCATCGGCGCCAACGCCATCAAAGCCGCCATCACCAACAACGACCCATGCCACCCCAGCGGCCCGGCCAACCAGATGGCGCCCGAGCCCGAAACCAGCATGGCAATCCGGTAGCCCCACACATAAGCCGCCAACGCCTCGCCCTGCATCGCCGGCGGATAGCTTTCGATCCGCCAGGCATCGATGGCGATATCCTGGCACGCCGAACAAAACGCCAACGCCCCCGCCAGAGTCAAAGTAATGGCCGGATGCGCGCCGGGATGGCTGGCCGACAGCGCCACGCAGCACGCCACCAACCCCGCCTGCGCCATAATCAACCACCCGCGCCGCCGCCCCCAACCATAGGGCAAGGGCCGATCCAGAATGGGCGCGAACAGAAATTTCAACGAATAGGCCAACCCGATGTTGGCGGTGGCCCCAATCAGCCCCAACGTCACCCCGGATTCCGTCAACCACTGCCGCAGCGTCAACCCCGACAGCGCCAACGGCAACCCCGAGGCAAAGCCGAACAGCAGTATGTAAAAAAGCCGGGGAGGCTGGACGCGCATAGGCTCAGGGCTCCTCGGGACGGGGGTGGAACGAAGGTTAGGCAAGATCAAGAGATTAAGGCAAGGGAGGGAGCTTCTTTTTGTGAATAATCGCGCGGTAGCATAACCCGGACA
>JAJZHU010000113.1 GCA_021798375.1 Pseudomonadota bacterium
CGCCTTGCCAAGGATTGGGAAACTCTGAACCACAACGCACTGGCATTCCTTCGCCTCGCGTCAATTCGACTTATGCTGAGAAAACTTTGTAATTAATGGATAAGTCTCCGGACGGACTCTAAGAGTTTAAATAGCAAATCTAACTGAACGAGCTTGCTCGTCCGGTCCAATATTGCTTTATTAGATTTCTCGTTTTTAAGACAAATGATATTTTGCGCACTTCAAAATCATCTCAATCGCGTCCGGAATATTCACGATAAAATAATTATCCAGCTTCAAATGTTTCGGATATGACGAAAATTCGTTCGGCACTTCGGTATCTTGGACATGATCCGCCGGCAAATAAACCGGCGCTATGGCGGTTTCAGATTGTGCGGTAACCCAACTGGCAACGGCCTCGCCTTGGGCAAGAATCGAGTTGGGGGCATGTACGATGCCAGGTTTGGAATAGAACCAGCCTATTTTATGCTGTAATGTGCCGTGATGGCAGATATAGAAATCCGCAATTCCTGCCAGTGCGATTGAATCGAGAATGGGCAATCCAACCGCCGAAATAACCCGATCCGTGGGCATATTTACCTTGTGGAGACCGCTCATCACCGCGCCGACGACGTTGGTATCGTTTTCGATTGTTTTGACGACATCGGCTTGGTCGTAACTTTTATTATGCTGAATATCCATCGGTGTGGAATGTCCATCCAGCAGGACTGTACAGCCATCGAACGATTTCAGTAAATGATTCACTAGGGCAACAAGAAACTCAACCTGATTGACCGCCGTTCGATTGCGGGTGCGAATGCTGATCCAAAATTTCTTGCCGCTAGATGCCAGCTGATGGGATCTGAAATTCTCCAGCTGCGGGGATAAACGAGCCACAGCATAATTTACCACGCGCGTAACGAATTGTTTGGTCACAAAAGATGCGCCGACCGGAACGGTCAAATAGAATAATGTACTCAGATATTCGGTTTCATATGAGGCGATATTGAAAAGCGTCATGTTACGCAGCGGTGGAACCAAATCCGCCATATTACCCAAAGGAGAATTGGTTGTGACGAGGCTGCGGACTAGTATCCAGAATCGTTGGTCAGCGAAACAGCCCGAATTCTGGCCACCGGCCCGATACCGGGCCATGCCGCCAGGGTGGTCACGTCTCATAGTCTAATGATAGTGGGTACTAGGGGGTGTGGCACCGCTAAAAATGCTTCGTCCAGTGCGCCCAACTGATTCCAGATATGATGCGCAAAATTGCCGTCGCCCGTAATAATAATGCGCCCGTCATCGCCTACTTTGCCGCTGAACGGTTTGTCGCGAATTTGCTCAAATTTCGCGATGGTCGCGGCGTTGGCAGTCCATTGCGACGCGTTCAGCAGCAGCAAAACCCGCAGTTTTGCGATATAAATGCCCGTAAAGGGAAAACCTGCTCCCAGGTCTGAAGCAATAATAACGAAATCAACCGTAGGATTCCAAAAAAACACTGATTTGTCATTGAGAACAATCGACTGGGAAATCACGATTTCTTTTTCGTCGAATGGCGAAATCGCAATAAAATATCCGTCGCGCAGAAGATCAAGAACGTATCTACGCGGGGATTGATGAGCCGTTTGTTCCGAAAGTTGGGTAATGCGCGCCAGGGTGGATTTTAGATAGGGAAGGGCAATATATGAATCCCTACTCGCGTCGAGTCTTTCAACCCGAAGCGGTTGGATCGCACGTAACCATTGTTCATCGTCCGACATATGAAACCGCTATAAAACCGAAAAGGCGGACCCAGCTTTCCACCGGATCCGCCCCTCTAAATTTACCCTGAGTCGCCAACGAATAAAAGTTTTTTGCTTCTTTTTTACAAAAAAGAAGACTTACTCCCTTTTACCCTACTTCACTGACCTCAGCCGCAATCACTGTCACCCGCTCTGGCGTAATCTCGGCGAATCCGCCGTTAACGCCAAAGCGTTGCACCACGTTATTGCCTTCGTAGATGCGGATGGTGCCGCTGCCGAGTGCCACGATCATTGACGCATGGCCGGGCAGCACGCCGAGTTCGCCTTCGGATCCTGGGATCACCACCATATCCACCGGGCGCGACAGCACCAGCTTTTCGGGGCTGACGATCTCGAGCGACGTTTGCATCAGCTCGAAACCTTCATGGCTTCGGCCTTTTTGATCGCTTCTTCGATGGTGCCGACCATGTAGAAGGCTGATTCGGGCAGATGGTCATAGGCGCCTTCGCACAGGGCTTTGAAGCTGCGCACGGTATCGGCGATGGGGACGAACACGCCGGGCGAGCCGGTGAAGACTTCGGCCACATGGAACGGCTGGCTGAGGAAGCGTTCGATCTTGCGGGCGCGGGCGACGACGAGTTTGTCGTCTTCCGAGAGTTCGTCCATGCCCAGGATGGCGATGATGTCTTGCAGCGACTTGTAGTTCTGCAGGATTTTCTGCACTTCGCGGGCGGTGTTGTAATGTTCTTCGCCGACGATGCGCGGGTCGAGCGAGCGCGAGGTGGAATCGAGCGGATCCACCGCCGGATAGATGCCTTTTTCAGCGATCGAGCGGTTCAGCACCGTGGTCGCGTCCAAGTGGGCGAACGAGGTGGCGGGAGCCGGATCGGTGAGATCGTCGGCGGGCACATAAATGGCCTGCACCGAGGTGATCGAGCCTTTTTTGGTCGAGGTGATGCGTTCCTGCAAAGCGCCCATGTCGGTGGCGAGTGTGGGTTGATAGCCCACCGCCGACGGGATGCGGCCCAGCAGCGCCGAGACTTCGGCGCCGGCCTGGGTGAAGCGGAAGATGTTATCGACGAAGAACAGCACGTCCTGGCCTTCTTCGTCGCGGAAATATTCGGCGAGCGACAGGCCGGAGAGCGCCACGCGGGCGCGCGCGCCCGGCGGCTCGTTCATTTGGCCGTAAACGAGGGCCACTTTGGAGCCATCGGTGCTGCCGTCGTCGTTGAGTTTGATCACGCCGGCGTCGATCATTTCGTAATACAGATCGTTGCCTTCGCGGGTGCGTTCACCCACGCCCGCGAACACCGACACGCCGCCGTGGGCTTTGGCGATGTTGTTGATCAGTTCCTGGATGAGCACGGTCTTGCCCACGCCCGCGCCGCCGAACAGGCCGACCTTGCCGCCTTTGAGGTAGGGGGCCAGCAGATCGACGACTTTGATTCCGGTTACGAGAATTTCGGTGGTCGAGGCTTGTTCTTCAAAGCTGGGGGCCGAACGATGGATCGGGTAGGTCATGCTATTGCCGACCGGGCCACGTTCGTCGATCGGTTCGCCGATCACGTTGAGGATGCGGCCCAGGGTTTTGGGGCCGACCGGCACGCGGATGGGCGCGCCGCTGTCGAACACTTCCTGGCCGCGGGTCATGCCGTCGGTGGTATCCATGGCGATGCAGCGGACGGTTCTTTCGCCCAATTGTTGCGCCACTTCGAGCACCAAAGTGCGTTCACCGATTTTGCTGGTGAGCGCGTTCAGGATATAGGGCAGTTCGCCGTCGAACTGCACATCGACGACGGCACCAAGCACCTGGGTGACACGTCCGACACTGTTGTTTGCCATCGTTGCAGTTCCTTTAAGCGAAAGTCGCTACTTAACTCAAAGCGCCTCGGCGCCCGAAATGATTTCGATTAGTTCGCGGGTGATGTTCGCCTGGCGCGTGCGATTATAGTTTTGCGACAGGCGGTTGATCATGTCGCCCGCGTTGCGGGTGGCGTTGTCCATGGCGGTCATCTGCGCCGCCTGGAATCCGGCGGCGTTTTCAAGCAACGCGCGATAGATCTGGGTGGACAGGTTTTGTGGCAGCAGGCGGGCCAGAATGGCTTCTTCGTCCGGCTCGAAATCATACGGCATCACGGCTTTGCCCCCCGTTTTATCGGTGGCCGTTTTATCCGCATCCGTCTTGGTTGCCGCCGGGACGCAGACCGGGATCAACTGCGTTTCGGTCACCACCTGGGCGATCACCGATTGAAAGCGGTTATAGATCATGGTGCAGACGTCGAATTCTTCTTCTTCCAGCATTTCGGCGATGCGCGTGCCGATGGCCTGGGCATCGTTGAAATCGATATACTTGCGGCCGACGAAATTCACATCGCCAACCATCAGATCGCCCTGTTCGCGCCGGAGAAAATCGCGGCCCTTGCGGCCCACCGCATAGATTTTGACGGTTTTGCCCTCGGCTTGCAATTTCAACGCCAGGGCGCGGGTGGCGCGGCCGACCTGGGTGTTGAAACCACCGGCCAAACCGCGATCGGCGGTGACGGCCAGCAGCAGATGCACGCGATTCGACCCGGTTCCCACAAGCATTTTGGGAGAAGTGGGCGAACCCACATCCGACGCGGCAAGCACCGACAACATGCGCTCCATGCGTTGCGCATAGGGGCGCGCCGCTTCGGCTTGATGCTGCGCACGGCGCAATTTCGACGCGGCCACCATCTTCATGGCGCTGGTGATCTTGCGCGTTGACTTAACGCTGTTGATGCGTGCGCGGAGCGCCTTCAGGCTTGCCATGTGTTGCCACTTCCCCGCGAATTACACGAAATCTTGCGTGAATTTATCGAGGAAGGCCACCAGCGCGACATCGTTGTCCTTGGTGATCTCGCCTTTTTCGCGGATCGAGGCCAGGATTTCCGGATGAGCGGCGCGCAATTCGGCCAGCAGCGCGGATTCATAGGGACCGATGCGGCGCAGTTCCAGCTTGTCGAGATAGCCCTTGGTGCCGGCGTAGATCACCACAACCTGCTCTTCGACCGGCACCGGACGATATTGCGGCTGCTTCAGGATTTCGGTCAGACGCGCGCCGCGCGCCAGCAAACGCTGGGTGGCGGGATCGAGATCGGACGCGAATTGTGCAAAGGCGGCCATTTCACGATATTGCGCCAGTTCCAGCTTGATCGAGCCGGAGACTTTTTTCATCGCCTTGATCTGTGCCGCCGAACCCACGCGCGAAACCGACAGACCGACGTTCACCGCCGGGCGGATGCCACGGAAGAAAAGTTCGGTTTCCAGAAAGATCTGGCCATCGGTGATCGAGATCACGTTGGTCGGGATATAGGCCGAAACGTCGCCCGCCTGGGTTTCGATCACCGGCAAAGCGGTGAGCGAGCCGGCGCCGAACGCGTCCGACATTTTCGCCGCGCGTTCGAGCAGGCGCGAATGCAGATAGAACACGTCGCCCGGATAGGCTTCGCGTCCCGGCGGACGGCGCAGCAGCAGCGACATCTGGCGGTACGACACGGCCTGCTTGGACAGATCGTCATAGAAGATCACGGCGTGCATGGCGTTGTCGCGGAAATACTCGCCCATCGCGCAGCCGGTGTAGGGGGCCAGGAACTGCATGGGGGCAGGATCCGACGCGGTGGCGGCCACCACGATCGAATATTCCATCGCACCTTGTTCTTCGAGCGTGCGGACCAACTGGGCCACGGTCGAACGCTTTTGGCCGATGGCGACATAGATGCAATAAAGCTTTTTGCTCTCGTCGGTGCCGGCGTTGGCGTGCTTTTGGTTGATGATGGTGTCGATGATTACGGCGGTTTTGCCGGTCTGACGATCGCCGATCACCAATTCGCGCTGGCCGCGGCCGATCGGGATCAGGCAATCGATCGCCTTGATGCCGGTCTGCATCGGTTCATGCACCGATTTGCGGGGAATGATGCCGGGGGCTTTGGTTTCGACCAGGCGGCGCTCGGTGGTTTGCAGCGGGCCTTTGCCATCGATCGGGTTGCCAAGACCATCGACCACGCGGCCGAGCAAGCCTTTGCCAACCGGCACATCGACGATCGAGCCGGTGCGGGTGACCACGTCGCCTTCGCGGACTTCGCGGTCGTCGCCGAAGATCACGATACCGACATTGTCGGTTTCGAGGTTCAGCGCCATGCCCTTGATGCCGGCGCCGGGGAATTCCACCAGCTCGCCCGACATCACATTTTGCAGGCCGAACACGCGGGCGATACCATCGCCGACGCTCAACACTTGGCCGGTTTCGGCCACATTCGAATCGGTATCGAAAGACGCGATCTGCTTCTTAAGAATGTCCGAAATTTCGGCGGGACGGATTTCCATCACGCGGCTCCCTTCATGGCGTGCTGCAGGCGCTGCAGCCGGGATTTAAGGCTGGTATCATAAAGGCGCGACCCGATCTGCACGATCAGACCACCAAGGATTTGCGGATCAATGATTTCGACCAGATTGACCTGATCATATCCCGCTTCGGCCAAACGGCCGGAAAGCAGCGCGCGTTCCTCGTCGGACAGCGCATAGGCGGTGGTGACTTCCGCCACGGTCTGGCCGCGCTTTTCGGCGACCAGCGCCTCGAACGCGGCGACAATGGCCGGCAGCGACCTGAGACGGCGATTGGCCGCTATCACGCCCGCGAAATTTTGCAATACAGGGCCGAAGCCCTGGGCCTGGAACACCGCCAGCACGGCCTTTGTGCCTTCGCGCACATCGATCAGCGGGCTGTTCAGCAAACGGCGAAAATCGGCGGAATCAATGATGATTCGAGCCAATTTCTCCATCGCCGGAATCACCTCGTCGAGGAGATTCTGCTCGGCGGCAAGGGCATACAGGGCTACTGCATAGCGGCCTGCTACTCCCGAAGTGTGGTTCGTCGCGTTGTCTGAAGCCACGCGTGCGGTCCATCTTTCTATGTGGGTGACGAGCGCCCAAAGAGCCGGGTTCCCGCCGTTGGCCGGGCTCGTAGCATGGGGTGCTTGGTCAGGCAAGCCACCATCCAACAGGTTTTCGCATGGCGGGGCGACGAAATGCGACAAAAGCAAGGGGGAAGATGTCAAGAAATGTTTAAAATTCAGCCCGGCACGTCAGGAAGTCTTTTGTTTTGCAAAAATACCGCGAGAAATTTTTTTCGCAAATACCGTGCGAAAACATCACATGAACGACACCGGGTCCACATCCACATCCACCCGCACATGGCGCGGAACCGGCACCAGGGCGAGCCAGTCGCGCAACAGATTTTGCACCGATTTGTCGCGGCTTGCCTTCAGCAGCAGGCGGCGGCGATGGCGGCCGCGCAACAGCGCCAGGGGGGCTGGGGCGGGTCCAAGTACGTTGACCCCCTCGCTGTGCGGGGCGTGGCGGGCCAGCAAATTGGCGATCTTGTCGGCTTCGCGTTCGGATTCGCTGCTGACGATCACCGCGGCCAGCCGTCCGAACGGCGGCCAGTGGCCGGGGCGGCGAATGGCCGCCTCGCATTCCATGAAGCCGGGGAAATCGCCCGCCACCAAGGCCTGCATCACCGGGTGATCGGGGTTATAGCTTTGCAGCAACACCCGGCCCGGCGCTTCGGCGCGCCCGGCGCGGCCCGATACCTGATGCAGCAATTGCAAGGTGCGTTCACCCGCGCGCAGGTCGCCGCCCGCCAGACCCAGATCGGCATCGACCACCACGACCAGGGTAAGGTGCGGGAAATGCCAGCCTTTGGCGGCCATCTGGGTGCCGACGATCAGATCGACCTCGCGCGCCTCGATGGCGGCGATGGCGGTGCGGGTTTCATGGGCGGTGGTGATCACGTCGCTGGCCATCACCAGGCGGCGGGCGGCGGGGAACAGGATTTCGGCTTCCT
>JAJZHU010000114.1 GCA_021798375.1 Pseudomonadota bacterium
CTGGACCGTCCGATCATTTTCAACCCCGTCGCCCTTCGCGCGCTGCTCCAACAGTACAAGGGGTACCGGATGGTCGGCGTGATGGATGATTGCAGCGCAATTTTGCTGAATAGTGCGCTGATGGATGTGCGCGCCCGCGTGTTGTGCTCGGGCCATCACATCGGCGGCGGTTCTGAAAACGCACCGTCACGTCACATTTTCTCGGCATCATCGCGCGTGTCGGGCATCACTTCGGCGGCGCATGATACCAAAGGGATCGCCTGGACGCGCGCTCTTGGCGGCTCGCTGGGGTTGATCGCGGCGGGTCTTTGGGTTCCTCGCCCCGAAGCCGATCTGGCGGCGAATGCCGGGGGAACGCTCCCCGACGCAACCGTAAAAATGGCATCGCTGATCGCCGATCTGTAATCGTGTCCAACGGACCACAGGAGTAAGAATTTGAAAGACGTCAACGGCAAGGTGGCATTTGTAACCGGCGGCGCCAGCGGCATTGGCTATGGTATCGTGCGCACGTTCCTGCAAGCCGGGATGAAGGTCGTCGTCGCCGATATTCGTCAAGACCATCTTGACCGCGTGGCCGCCGAACAAACCGCGGCAAAAGACCGTCTTCATCTGATCAAACTCGATGTGACCGACCGCGCCGCCTGGGTTGCCGCGGCCGACGAAGCCGAGCGTGTGTTCGGCAATGTGCATGTGGTCTGCAATAATGCTGGCGTCGGCCTGTTCGGCGGCGCCAAGGAAGCAACCTACAATGATTGGGATTGGGGGCTGGCGGTCAATCTCGGTGGCGCGATCAATGGCGTTCAAACTTTCTTGCCGCGCCTGATCGCCCACGGCGAAGGCGCTCATATCGTCAATACCACGTCGGTGGCCGGGATCTTGCCGATGCCGGGCGGCATCGTCTATGCCACCGCCAAACATGCCGTGACCGGCCTTACCGAAGCGCTGCGCGCCGATCTCAAGCCCGAAGACAGGGTCGCGGTTACGCTGTTGATACCGGGGCCGGTTGCCACCAACATCCACCAGGTCGCAGCACTGCGGCCCAAAAAATTCCAATCCGAGGCCACCAAAGCGGCGGAAGAACAGCTTCTCGACCGCG
Source organism: Pseudomonadota bacterium (assembly GCA_021798375.1). Classification (GTDB taxonomy): domain Bacteria; phylum Pseudomonadota; class Alphaproteobacteria; order Acetobacterales; family Acetobacteraceae; genus JAJZHU01. The sequence continues at coordinate 1,097 of JAJZHU010000114.1, forward strand.
AGCCTTTAAAAACCTGGATGGATCCTCTCGATGCGGGCGCCATGGTGTTGGATGCAATCCTGCGCGATCTGCCGATCGTGATCACGCACGGTCAGTTCAAAGCAGGCACCAAGACCTATTTCGACGTGGTGCTGTCGGCCTTCCCGGCGATGACCCCGGAAGAAGAAAAGCTTGATCTGGGTTTTGGCACAGACAGTCCGGTCTACACCGCCATCCTTGCCGCTCATCAAGCCCCCGCGCGCCCGCGCAAAAAATAGGCCGTCTTTTACGGCAAATACGAGAACTACGGAGAATCGCTGTGTTGACACGTAGAGACATGGTTAAATTGGGCATCGCCTCGGCGGCAATTCCCGCAATGGCCGGCAAGGCGGTATTCGCCGCGCCGTCCGCGGCAGTCAGGCTGCACAAGGTCGTCTATGACGCGCGCATTCCCGCAAGCGTCGCCTTCGGCAATCGCGCGCAGCAGCTCGGCGCGCCGGTGGAAGCGATCAATGGCGACGTTACGGCGTTGTGGTTCAACGATCTGCATTTCATGTGGCGTAACAGCAAGGCGTCGGTCGCCGGCCTCACGCGCCCCAGTTCCCTGTTCGCCTTGGAACAGATGGCTCATCTGGCGGGGCGGCGTGTCGTTTTCCGCGCCGAACACCGCACCCAAGCCGGGGGAATCTGCACCCATCGAGTCGCTGCCCCGGGCGGCTTTGTGGCGTTCCGGGATGCCTCCCCCTATTGGCCGGCGCACATGGCGCAATCCATCGTGCGGCACGCAGCACCGGTGTCGGATCACATGCGGGCCCAATCGATGATCGCCGCCCCCGCGCCCGATCAGAATGTCTTGATTTCTTGGATCATCGCGGCGGCCTGAACGGCTTTTGCGACGCACGAATGGAGAATAAAATGAGGGTCCCCCCCGGTGTCACGGCCAGTGATTTTGCCGCTGCCATCAAGCAATTCCAGGCCATCGTCGGTGCCGATTGGGTCTTCACCAGCGACGAAGACCTGAATACCTACCGCGATTTCTACTCCCCGCTGAGAGGCGAGCCCACTGAGCGCGTCGCCTCGGCAGCGGTGGCGCCAACCACGGTGGAAGAAGTTCAGGCCATTCTTAAGGTCGCCAACCAATATAGTATCCCGATTTACACCATCTCCACGGGCCGTAATTTGGGTTACGGCGGTTCCGCGCCATCCTATTCGGGCAGCGTCGTGCTCGATCTCAAGCGCATGAACCGCATTCTGGAAGTAAACGTTCCCAATGCTTATGTGTTGGTTGAACCCGGCGTCAGCTATTTCGATCTCTATCGCTATTTCCAGGACAAAGGCATCAAGCTGTGGGTCGATTGTCCCGATCCGGGCTGGGGCGGGCTGATCGGCAATGCGCTTGAACGTGGTAGTGGATACATGCTGCCCGGTATCCGCAACCATTTCCAAGCCCATTGCGGCATGGAAGTCGTGCTTGCCAATGGCGAGGTGATGCGTACCGGCATGGGCGCGCTGCCCAACGCCAAAACATGGCAAGAATACAAGACCGGCTTCGGGCCATTTATCGACGGCGTTTTTTCGCAATCCAACTTCGGCGTCGTCACCAAAATGGGCTTTTGGATGATGCCCGAACCCGACGCCTATCTAAAGGGAAAAATCTTACTTCCGCGCTACAAAGATCTCCCGGCCTTCGTGGAAATTCTGAACTATCTTGAAAATACCCGTGTATTCAACGGCACGCCGGATTTCGGCTCCCCATTGCTGGTGAATCCGTTAATTGCCGATTGGCCTGAAATGTTGCAAGGCGACGGTCCCCAGATTTCTCCCGAGCATTTAGCGTTGCTGAAAAACTTAAAGCTCGGCTATTCGCCGGAACTCGAAGAATATGGGTTGAAGAATAAAATCGGCTACTGGGAGTGCTCGCTGACTTTCTATGGCCCGGCGAAAGCGATCTGGGAGCAGTGGGAATATGCCAAGGAAAAATGCAGGGCCATTCCCGATGTGGCGTTCGAGGATGGTGAAGTTTATAAAACTCCCTTCACCCCCGAGCAAATCGAGAAGATCCACCTACCCGAAATCGGCATTCCCAGCCTGCAAAATTTCGTGTTTGGCGCGCGCTCAAAGCTCAATCCAAATCCCACGCATGGGCATTTGTGGTTTGCGCCGATTATTCCGCGCAATGGCGAGGCAATCTACGAGATAAACAAATTGTTTGCCGAAGTCGCCGAGGATATGGGCGTGCCTATTCAATTCAGTTTCGCGCTGCCTGCGTGTTATTGGGAGCGTTCCTTTATCGTCATCAATGGTTTTTCCGTGACAGAAGACGTGAAGCAAAATCAAAAAACGATGGCGATGTACACGGAGCTGGTCAAGCGCTGCGCGGCGAAGGGGTGGGCGGAATACCGCTCCACCACGCTTTTCCATGATGAAATCATGAGCGAATATTCGTTCAACAATCATGCGTTATTGCGTTTCCATGAAACGGTGAAGGATGCCGTCGATCCGAAGGGCATTCTTTCCGCGGGACATTACGGCATTTGGCCGAAACATCTAAGAGGGGCTCGGAAATGAGAAAATCCGTTTTTACGGTTCTGGGTCACGTAACGTTGGGCACTTTGATACTGGCGGGGGCAAACTCTGCCCTTGCCGCCGATCCTGCTCAAGTGGCGCGTGGCAAGATTATATTCAAAGATTGGTGTGCGCCATGTCATGGCGCAGGCATGAAGGGCCATGCGGGCACGATGGCGCTTGGCGTAAAATACCACGGATCACTTCCCGCTGAGTTGAGCAAACGCACGGACCTCACCCCGGAAATGATCGATTTTTTTCTGCGCAACGGCGTCAGCATCATGCCGCCCTTCAGGCCAACCGAAGTGACCGTGTCGGATGAAAAGGATCTTATCGCCTATCTGACACGCAATTCAAAATAGTCCCTCCGATTCGCTTGCATATATCGTTTAAACCGGGAGGCTCTGAAAAAAGGTGAGACAAGAAATGATCGCGCCCCCTGGTGATGTCGGCGGTAATTTTGCCAACCGCGATAATCAAAGCCCCCGCTTCGATGCGCCGCCTCGCGGGGGCGGCGAAATTGTTGCGCGCATCAGTTCTTCCGCTGTCGGTAAAGCCGTTTTTTCCGCGTTGTTCCGAAAATGATTCCCGGGAAATGGAATATAGTGAAAATAGCGAGGAAATAAGATGAGAACTCCCCCCGGCGTGACAGCCAGCGATTTTGCCGACGTAATCAAACAATTTGAATCCGCCGTTGGTCCCGAATGGGTCTTTACCAGCGATGATGATCTGAATACCTACCGTGATGCCTATTCGCTCTATTTGGGCGAGGCGGAAGAACGTGTCGCATCCGCAGCCGTGGCGCCCGACAATGTCGAGCAAGTTCAGGCAATTGTCAGGATCGCCAATCAGCATCGCATTCCGCTATACACGATCTCCACCGGCAAGAATTTGGGCTATGGTGGTTCGGCCCCGGTCTATTCGGGCTCGGTCGTGCTCGATCTCAAAAGAATGAATCGGATCATCGAGGTCAATGAAGAGAATGCCTATGCCCTGGTCGAACCAGGTGTCAGCTACTTCGATCTCTATCGCTACATCCAGGAAAAAGGTCTGAAACTTTGGATCGATTGTCCCGATCCGGGTTGGGGTAGCTTGATGGGCAATGCGCTCGATCGTGGCACCGGCTACACGGTGACTCATTTGCGCAATCACTTTGAAGCACATTGCGGCATGGAAGTGGTGTTGGCCAGCGGTGAACTGATGCGCACCGGCATGGGCGCACTGCCAAACTCCGAGACGTGGCAACAATATAAGACAGGGTTTGGTCCTTATATCGACGGCATGTTCTCGCAATCGAACTTCGGCATTGTCACCAAAATGGGATTTTGGCTGCTGCCAGAGCCGATTGCCTATTTCAAAGGTCAGATTCTGCTGTCCGATTACAAAGACCTGATCCCATTTGTTCCCATTCTGAATTATTTGGAAAACACCGGTATTTACAATGGCTACCCGGACATCGCGTCCCCGCTTTTGGGCGTGCCGCAGGCCGATGGCTGGATCGATATGATCGACGGGACCACCAAGCCGCCGCCGCCCGAACAGCTTGAGTTGCTGAAAAATCTGGAATTTGGCTATTCCCCGGAACTCCAGGCCTATGGTCACAAAAATAAAATTCCCTACTGGAAATGCTCGCTCACCTTCTATGGTCCGCTCAAAGTGATTCAGGCCCAGTGGGATTTTGCCAAGGAACGTTTATCGGTCATTCCCGGCGTGCGTTTTGAAGACGCCGAGACCGTCACATTCCCCCTCACGCCCGCGCAAAAAGAAGGGGTGCGCCTAACGGATTTCGGCGTCCCGAGTCTCGCAAACTTTGTGATGGGCGCGCGTTCTCCCATTAATCCCGATCATCCGTCGCACGGTCACGTCTGGTTTTCCCCCATCATTCCGCGCACAGGCGCCGCGGTCTATGAGGCGAACAAGGTCTTCCAGACTGCGGCCAAGGAAATGGGCGTGCCGCTTCCGTTCGGCTTTATCATGCCCGTCGCCATGACAGAGCGCGCATTTCTGTGCATTTTCGCGTTTAGCATTTCCGAAGATCCCGCCGTCAATAAAAAGACCCGCGAGATTTTTTCGGCCTTGATCGATCGTTGCGCCGCCAAGGGATGGGGCGAATATCGCACCGGAACGATCTTTCAAGGCCAGGTGATGAGGGGATATTCCTTCAACAACAATGCTCTTCTGCATTTCCACGAAACGGTCAAGGATGCGGTCGATCCAAACGGCATCCTGTCGGCCGGTCATTATGGCATCTGGCCAAAATATTTGCGGGAGAAAAAGGCGTGAGAATATCGGATTGATCTGTTCCCTGAAATGATCGAATATTCGGCGCGCCGAGGCGGCACGATTTTCCCGTTTTTCGCAAATGCGAAGACGGCGTTGAATATAAGACTGATCCCGTCGCCTCAAGGGGGATTGCGAAATAGGCCGGGCGCACAATGTGTTCGGTTGGTTAACTGTGGAGGATTAACACATGGCTGATGCACTGACTGCCAACGAACAAGTCGCTTCCGACTTTTTTGCCACCCTTGGTTCGGGTGATCTGAACAAACTCAAGACTTTCTTCACCGAAGAGTCCGTCTGGACGGTTATCGCCAAATCGATCCCCGGCTCCGGCTCTCACAAAGGCCCGGTCGGGATTGCAGATGAATTTCTTGCCCCGGTGCGCGGCATGTTCGTCGATGGCGATCCAAAACTGCCGATTACCAATGTTTTCTCAAAGGGTGATTGGGTCGCTGTTGAAACTCATACCCAAGGCACTCTCAAGGACGGCAAGAAATACGACAATAAATATTGTTGGATTCTTGAAGTGGTGAACGGCAAGGTTCTCAAAGTCCGTGAATATATGGACGGTGGCTACGTCTCCACCTTGATGTAACTAAGGACGTGACGGTCTAATTCGTCGCTGATCCCGGTCCGCAAGGGCCGGGATCATTTTCACTTTGTTTGCTCCTTATTTCCCTGCATCTGACATTGGATCGTTCAATGAAACCTCGTTTCGAAGGCAAAGTTGCCCTGATCACTGGGGGCGGTACAGGCATCGGTGCGGCCACCGCCCGCAGACTCGCCGAGGAGGGCGCGCGCGTGGTGGTAACCGGCCGTCGCGCCGGTCCGATCGGGCAGGTTGCGGCCGAAATCGGTGGCATTGCTGTCGCGGGCGACACGGCTGACGAAGCGCATCTGGCGGAGGCGGTAGCTGCGGCGGTCAAGCATTTCGGCGGTCTCGATATTCTCGTCGCCAACGCCGCCCAGCCGGTCCACGGGTCAGTTGAAGAGGTCACGCTCGAAGATTTCCGCCATGGCATGACAATCAATGTCGAAGGCGTTGTGCTGGCGGTGCGCGCCGCCATCCCTGAAATGCGCAAGCGCGGCGGCGGATCGATCGTTTTGGTCTCATCGGTCGCCGCCCTGTTCGGCGCGCCGCATCACACCAATTATGTCACCACCAAAACGGCCCTGCTCGGCCTCAACCGCTGCTTGGCCTATGATTACGGCCCAGAGAAGATCCGTTCCAACGTGATTTGCCCCGGCATGACCAAGAGCGAGATGATGGATGGCGCGCTCGAAATGATCGCCGCCGCCAAAGGCTGCACAACCAACGATTTATTGACCAAGCTCACCAGGTCTATCCCGCTGCGGCGCGGTGCGGCGGCGGAAGAAATCGCCGCTTCCATAGCCTTTTTGGCATCCGATGACGCCTCTTTTGTCACCGGCGCCGTGCTGGTCGCCGATGGCGGTTGCGCGGTCGTCGATTCCGCCTCGCTGGCTTTTGTCGATGATTAGACGACGTTAGCCTCTTGCTCTCGCAGCGCTGCAATGTCAGCCTATGGGTGTAGCTGGGAGGTTATAATGGCTATTAGCAAGATATATGGATCATCGACCGAAGCACTGGCAGGTCTGCTGCGTGACGGGATGGTGATCATGTCGGGTG
>JAJZHU010000115.1 GCA_021798375.1 Pseudomonadota bacterium
TTATCTTAAGGTCGTCCTCGCTGTCAGCGTGTTCACCACCGGCCTGGGCGTATTCGGCGGACTACAGGGACTGGGATGGTTCTAAACCACATGGCAGCATCAACCGGTTGGTTCCATTGGGCTATCCTGTCGGCCATTTTCGCCGCCCTCACAGCCATCTTCGCCAAAATCGGCATCCAGGGCGTCGATTCCGATCTGGCGACCCTGATCCGGACGGCGATCATCATCGTCGTGCTGGCGGCGTTCGTGGCCAGTACCGGGAAATGGGCCAACCCCTTGGCTCTTTCTTCAAAGACCTGGTTGTTCCTTGGCCTGTCCGGTCTGGCCACCGGCGCGTCCTGGGTGTGTTACTTCCGTGCGCTCAAGGTGGGCGACGCCTCCAAGGTGGCGCCGGTTGACAAATTCAGCCTGGTTCTGGTGGCCTTATTCGCGTTCGCGTTCCTGGGCGAACGGCCATCGCCGCGCGAATGGACCGGCATCGCGATGGTCGCGGGCGGCGTATTATTGCTTGCCTTCAAACGCTGATATCCCGCCGAGCGAGCGCACATAACGGCGCAGATCGTAAAGCTGGTCGAGCAGCGACAACACCACCGGCAACGCGCGCTCGTCCAATTCCATATCGCTGCATAATTCCTTGATCAGCCGCGCGCGCGCCACGTCGATGTCGCTGAACAAATAGCCGTCCGCTTCAACCTCGGGCCGCACCCAGTCATTGGCGATCCAACGTTCCAGATCTTCGCGCTCCAAGCCGGAAATCTGCGTGACGACAAGCTCGATGGAAATCATATGTCTGCTCCCATGCCTTGCCGGGGATTGACTGGATGTTCGGGCACCCAGCCACGCAAAAATTCTTCCAAGGCCGCGTCCGGGGCGCCAAGCACAACGCGCAAGGTGGCGTAAAGCTGGCCCGCCGCCTGCGCGCCATGCGCCGGCACGCCACGGCCGCGCAACCGCAATTCGGTGCCGGTATCCGAATGGGGCGGAACACGCATCCGCACCACACCGCCCGGCGTCGGCACTTCAACGCTGCCGCCAAGCACCGCCTCGGTCAGTGTTACCGGCAATTCGAGCCGAATATCCTGTCCTTCGCGGCGGAAAAATGCGTGCGCCGCGACGTGAATTTCGATCAACGCATCACCGTTGGGGCCACCATTCCTGCCCGCGCCCCCCAGGCCGCGCAGACGCAACGTCTGGCCATCCCGCGTCGCCACCGGAATTTTCACCTCCAACGCCCGCCCGTCGGGCAGCGTAATCTGGCGCGTGGCGCCATTCACCGCCTCAAGGAATGCGACTTCAAGCGTATATCGCTCGTCCTGCCCACGCGCGGGCCCAGTGCCCGCGGAGCCCCGGCGCTCGCCGAACATCGAACCAAATATGTCGCCGAGATCTTCCTCGTTCCATTCGGCGGCCCTGGCCCCGGCGCGGCTGTAACGACGGCCGGAATCGGTATCCGCATAGTCGCGATAAGAAGTCTGCGGCGCGCGCTCCTGTCCGGCGGCATCGATCTCCCCACGGTCAAAGCGACCGCGTTTTATGGGATCCGACAACAGATCATTGGCCGAAGCGATACGTTTGAACCGCTCCTCCGCCGCCGCATTGCCAGGATTCAGATCGGGGTGATGCTTCTTGGCCAGACCCCGATAGGCCCGCCGGATGTCTTCCTGAGTGGCATCTCGCGCCACGCCGAGCGTCTTGTATGGATCCTCCAAGATTTGCACCCTCTATGACTATTGGACCAGATTAACATCGACGGACAGCAAGCGACAAAACAAAAAGCGGCGTGAAATATTGTACGCCAGGCGTCTGGAGCGTGATTCACGCTTTCGTGTCATGCAACCTCCGGCGATCACGCTCTGAAATCAGACGATGCCCAGACGGCGAAACAGCGGGATTTTCACGACCGCCAACAACACCACCAGACCGACCGACGCGGCGAGTGTACCCGCCACCACCAGAACCGGCAACGGCGCCATGACAAATCCCCCCACGGCCAAGCCGCAAGCAATGGCGATATCCACCAGCGAGGCGGCGACAACCCAGCCGCTCGGCAACCTGCCGAACATCCCGGTCCGATCGCGTATGGCATAAATCGTCGCCTGGCCGCTGAACACCAAGGTGATGAAAGTCAGCGTTTGCAGCGCCGCTATTGGCAAACCAAGCGCGAATTTACCGACCGCAAGAACGGCGATGCTGAAAACCAGCAAACAAAAAGCCAAAACCATACCGGCGCGGGTAAGACTGCCGACGTGCCGTGCATTCGGCACAGACGAGGGGCGCACATGATCCGTGGTCAACGCCATGGCAAGAATATCGCCGATAACCATCACGATAACCATCAGCAACGGCGTTAAAATCGCGTGCCCGGTCGCGATCAAACCCGCCGTCAGCAGCAGCACCGTCACCAATTTTTTAATGATCGCATTCAACGTATAGGTCTGAATGCGCTGGAATGTGGTGCGCCCTTCCTTCACCGCCGCCACGATGCCGCCAAGCCCGGATTCGGTCAGCACCACGCCCGCCGCCGATTTGGCGACGTCGGTTGCCGTGCGCACGGCGATACCCATATGAGCCTGCCGCAGCGCGGGGGCGTCGTTGGCGCCGTCACCGCACATTCCCACGATATGGCCGGATTTTTGAAACGACTTAACCAGCTTGTATTTATCCTCGGGCAACACGCCGGCATAAACCGCGAAACTGGCGGGCGTAACATCGGCCCCGATCGGGCCGGGTGGACAGACAGCGCCATCAAGCCCCACGGCGTGCGCCACGATCGCGGCGGTGGCCGGCGCATCCCCGGTCACCATCACGGTGTGCACCCCCAAATTTTTCAACTCGGTCACCAACGCCGCCGAATCCCCGCGCGGAGGATCGCTAAGCGCCACCAGCCCGACCAATTGCAACGCCTGCGCCGCCCCATAGGCAACCGCCAGAACCCGGAAGCCCTGCGCTTCCAACTTGCCGGCCGCCGCCTGGGCATCTGGCGCGGCTTCGGCGAGTGCCGCGACCACCGCAAACGCACCCTTGACGATGCGTTGCTGATCGCCGTGAGGATTCCTCACCGTCGCCGCGGACATTTTGGTGGCGGGATCGAACGGCACGAAAGAAACCAGAGTCGGCGCGTCCGTAATCTTTGCCGCGGCGGCCGCATCTTTGATGGCGTGATCCACCGGATCCTGCCCGCCATCCGACGAGGCCAACGCGGCCAGCGTCAACACATGCGCATTGTCCCAGTGCGCCATCGCCTGAACCTGCGCCACCGTCAGTTCGTTCTGCGTGAGGGTGCCGGTCTTGTCGGCGCACAGCACATCCATGCTGGCGGCCTCATCGACCGCCGACAGACGGGTGGGCAACACCCCGAGTTTGGCCAAGGCACGAGCGCCGATCGCCGCCGCCAAGGTAAAGGTGGCAGGCAGCGCCACCGGAATCGAAGCCAACACCGCCGTCAACACCAGCGGAATGATCTCCCCCAGCGGCAAATGGAGATGCCAGGCATAGGCGACCAACAACAAAGTAATAACGCCATTGAACAACGCAAGATTGCGCACCACGCGCAACACTTCCGTCTGCTGCGAACTCACCACATGGGCGATACTCACCAATTCGGCGGTGCGACCGAATTTGGTATGCACCCCGGTGGCGGTCACCTCGGCGGTGGCCTCACCCCGCCGCACCAGCGCACCCGCATAGGTCTCAAAGCCCGGCGCTGCCTCGATGGGTACCGATTCACCGGTCAGCAAGGACTGGTCGAGCAAAACGCCACCGCCGGTCAGCCGCACATCGGCCGCAACCACGCCGCCAAGCGATAATTTCACCTGATCGCCCGGCACCAGTTCGGTGGCGGGCACAACCACCCAGGCACCGTCGCGCCGCACCGAGGCGTTAAGCGCGAGGCGCGACCGCAACGCCTCCAATGTTGCTTGGGCACGGCTTTCCTGAAACAGGCCGAGCGCCGCGTTCAACACCAACAAGGCGGCGATAACCACCGCCTCGGTGTAATCGCGCAGGACAAGTTGAAGCACGACGGCAGCTTCCAGCATCCAAGGTACCGGGGCCCAGAATTTCTCCAACGCAGAGGCAAGCGGATGGATGGCGGTGTCCGGCATCGCATTGCGGCCGTACTGCTCCAGCCGGCGCTTGGCCTCGGCCGCGGAAAGGCCTGTGCCGGAAGCAGGACCGGCGTCGGCGGGTGCTGTGTCGGCGGGTGCTGTGTCGGTCATCGGGCGATACGCCGCATAATACGCAAATACCTCATGGAATATGCCAACCAAGGTCGGGATTGAACGCGCCTATCGCCGCCGCGGCCGCGGCTGTGCCCGGACCAAGGTCCTTTTGATAGACAATGTCATCCTGACTGACGATGAAGCTCATGATGCCGGAATCGCCATACACGGCGGGATAGGCGATCATCGCAAAGCCGCCGGTGAGATGCGAACCCGCCATATCATCGCGCGCTCCACCGGGCGCCGCGGCACCTTGGCGGGTCAGAATCTTGAAATAATAGCCGTGATAAGGCCCACTTTCCCCAAGCGGCCCGGCGGCGTAACCCTCGGCTTTGGCATTGGCCATTTGCGGCCCGATCGGGCTCTCGATCTCGCCAAGTTTCACCGGCCAATAAAGCCCATCATGCATCCCTTTGGTGCTGACGAATTTCTGCGCATATTCCAACGGCTTTTTGTCGTTTTGAAGATCTTGCGCATAATCACGCTGCGCATCGACATAACCGTGACACGCCGAAATCGCATCCAGTTCGTTGCGGCCGATACGGCGATCCAGAATCTCCTCGGCGCCAGCCCTGGTGTCGAACTGCCAGGCGCCGTTGTGAAACACGATCGGAATCGGGAAAGGCCATTGCGTGGTATCGATCACCAGCACCGCCTTGCCCGGGGAAACGCGCACGATATGGCTGGCCCTGCGGTAACTTTCCACGAATTTTGCGTGGCCCTGCCTGTCGGCGACCTGATCGCCCGAACTGACCAGCTTCTGTCCGTCGCTGCCGAATACCGCAAGCAGCGCCGTGGCGTTATCGGCCCGCAAGGCGGCAACCAGCGCATCGACCGCCTGTTGCGGGCTGGTAAAATGCGCGGGTTCCAAGGCAGCGGCAGCGGCAGGCGGCCCCCAACATGCGGCGGCAACGCCGAACGCCAACATATGATGTTTCAGCGTGATTGAGTATATTTTCGACATAAGTCTATGTTCCTTACAGGGGAGAATGGTCGGGGGCCGTCACCGGAACGTCCTAACGCCTGGCGCCTCCGCCACCATGTCCGCCACCACCATGTCCACCGCCACCATGTCCACCGCCACCACCGCTGAATCCCCCACCGCCATGCCCACCACCACCATGTCCACCGCCGCCAAATCCCCCACCGCCATGCCCACCGCCGCCAAATCCGCCCGAGGTTCCTTGCCGGCTGCTCATGCCGCGCTGCGACTGGATCCGAGCAGCCTGCCCCGAACCATAATGCGAGAAAGCAGGCGCCGCGCGCCCGACCGATCCGGCGGCAACGCCACCGTGCACCGACCAAGACCGAAATGAATGCTGAGTGGGCGCAAATCTTTGCGCGTTGCGTTGATCGCGATAGCCCATCCCGCCGCGATGCGACGCATCATGCCGCCAGACATTGCCACCCCGCCAATTGCCGGAGCCGAAACGGTTGAACCTGTCGCCGTAAATGCCGATATCGTGATTGCGCCAATCCATATAGCCCCAGCCCCAATAGCTGTACGGCCAATAAACCCCGGCGCCCCAGCCGATCATAAGATCGGCGGCATCGCACGAACCGCCCCACGGCGAGAAATAGGCAGGGCCCGAAAACGCGTACGGCCAAGGCCCGTAAGCACACCAGGGATCATATTCGGGCACATAAATGACCTGGCTCGGCGGCGGCGCGATGGTGATGATATTGTCACTGTTCATCACCACCTCCTGCGGCGAGGTCCTGAGCGTTCCGGCCTGATCGGCACGGGCGCGCAGACGCTGTACCGCGTCCATCACATCGCCCGGTTGCGCGAGAAATGCTTCGCCCAGGCGCTGTGTCCAATCGAGGTGATCGTTCAAGGTTTGCAGCGCGCGCGGAAACGGCACCAGGGATTTTACGCTCGGATCCCAATCCTGCGCCATCAGCGCCGACGTCAAGGCATCGCCACTGAGACCGGCGTTGGCCGGATCACCCACCCAACGCTCGGCTTCGACAACTTCCAGCGGATAAGTGGAAGCGGTCAGAATATCGGTCAACAGCGTGTCGGGATAAAGCGCGACCGGCGCCACCAATTGATCGAGTTGCCGCGGCGACAAAGCGGGAGAGTTTTGCGCTGCCTGCGCCGCCGGCGGCGGAGCGTCCTGCGCGATCGCGCTGGTCGAGATGATCGCCAAGGCGCCGATCATGGCCGCAGTTGTAAACAACCCGAGATGATTCACGATCGAGCCTTTCTTGTTATAGTAACAGGGGACCACGTTCGATCGCCCATGGATTGCAAGCATCAACGTCGCTCGGACCGCAAGTCTGAATATTGGCATCATATCGCCCAATCGCAGAGCCACGCAGCATCGGAAAATACTCAGTCCGGCGCATCGCCGTATTTTGTTTCCAGTCCGACTGAAAGCGATCCGAAGCATGGGGACACAAGCCATGCGATTCGACCCTCGGTCATGAAGACTCTGATAGCCCTTGCGCCATTTTGTGCTAGATTGATGGCACTGTGCAAGTCTGACCTGCATCAATGATCAGTTATAACGCCCATGCCAGGCGTGCACCCTGATTGTTGATGTGGAGAAAATTGGCGCGACATGGCTGCGGTTTGAAAGTTTATATTCATGACCCGAAGCTTCCCCGATGTCCGCACTATTGCCGGCAGTGAATCGGAGGGCGGTTCGCAACCGGAAATCGCAGCAAAAGACAAACTTTTAGCATCGGCCGCCACAGTGCTGGTGGAAAGCGGGGTCGCGGCATTGGCGCTGATAGCGGAGGGCAAGTTGCTGTTTGTCAATCGTGCCTTCCGCCGGCTGTTCGCACTACAGGAGGGCGCCGGCGGAACAGCGTTTAAAACTCTGCTGGAACCATCGGATTGGGAAGGGGTAGAAGACGCTCTCACGCGTGCCGGTCAACTGTCCTCCCCGTGTCTGGCTACCGGGATCCGTGGTGACGGATCGAACTTCGACCTGGAGCTGTGCTTTTCCGAGGTCACTTACGAAGGTGAAATTCTCCACGCAATTTTTGCGCAGGATATTACCGATCGATCCCAAACTTCGGCCAGACTCAGCCTGCTCGCATTCTCCGACCCACTGACCGGCCTTGCCAACCGGGCGCAATTGGCCGACCGACTGCGACAGATACTGCTCGAATTCCGCCACTCTTCCAATAAATTCGCTGTCCTCGCCCTGGACCTTGATGGATTCAAGCCAATCAACGATCGCTATGGTCACGAGACAGGCGACTTTGTCTTGCAGCGAATTGGGCAACGATTGGAAGCATGCGTGCGCGATACCGATACGGTGGCTCGATTTGGCGGCGACGAGTTT